>NZ_AWXE01000004.1:0-300000 GCF_000469155.1 Candidatus Micropelagos thuwalensis
CTCCTCTGGGGCCTTATCAATATCAGCATAATCAGAAAACTCAGCTCCGCCATGCTCAGACAAAACCTTCGTAATCGCTGCCGTCAACGTCGTCTTACCATGGTCAACGTGACCAATCGTGCCAATGTTAACGTGGGGCTTCGTGCGCTCAAACTTCTCTTTCGACATGTTTCCACATCCTTGTCTTGTAGGGCCTGTCTATCAAGCCCGGTTAAATTTCACTCCGGTCTCATGACGTTTGTCAGAAGACCAAATGGAGCGGGTGAAGGGAATCGAACCCTCATCATCAGCTTGGAAGGCTGTTGCTCTACCATTGAGCTACACCCGCAGTACAAACCAGCCTCCCCGAACCAGATACCACGCAGGGTTATGGTGGAGGGAGTTGGATTCGAACCAACGTAGGCATAGCCAACGGGTTTACAGCCCGTCCCCTTTAGCCACTCGGGCATCCCTCCAGACCTTGAAAATTCCAGGCCCATAGAAACCCTATGCGTATCAGGCCCCTAGCGGGGATTCCCGTCCAAACTAAATCCAACAGGTATTTCACAGAAAAGCGAAGCCTGCTACATTCAGCGAACAAAAAACACACAAAAGCCGCCCAGACCACTGAATAACCAGTTGGCTAAAACCACCGGCTAATCACAAGTCAAAACAGTCTTTGCGACATTTAACGGCTCCTTATAAGCATAGAAAGACCTTTGTGCAAGCCTCAAATAGAGAAAAACGTGGGGAAACAGATATTTATCTCTTTTCTCATCACCACCCACCAGCCCATATACAAGGATAATCAAATTATCTATAAATACCGGATGAAGAAATCGTCCACCCCCTCGAAATTCAGTTCTAAAAACCCCAAAAATCGGAGATCCAACAAATCCGGGCGAAAAGATACATCACATGATGATGACAGCATCATTTACGGTTTACACGCCGTCATTGCGGCTCTGCAAAACCCTGCCCGCAAGTGTCAAAAGCTGACGGTTACGAAAAATGCCCTCAATGAAATCCAACAGCAGGCAGAAATTCCCCCAAATCTGGAGGTTCAAAAGGCATCACCGGATCAAATCAACAAAAAACTAAAACCCGGCACTGTGCATCAAGGGGCTTTACTGAACACCGCCCCACTCCCAGAAGTTAGCCTCGAAACAGTTACAGCCAATGGCAAACCTATAATCGTGCTGGATCAGGTAACAGACCCCAGAAATATTGGTGCAATTATCCGTGCCGCCACTGTTTTTGGTGCTGGGGGACTGGTTATGACACGACATAATAGCCCTGCATCGGGGGGAGCTTTAGCGAAAACAGCCTCAGGAGCACTTGAAAAAATGCCACTCGTGCGCGTGGCAAACCTTGCCAGATGCCTTGAAAGCCTTTCGGAAGCCGGATACCTGACATGCGGACTTGATGAGGACGGCGCACAATGGCTAGGCGATATCCCCCGTGACCGGCCGATTGCTTGCGTTATGGGCGCGGAAGGTAAAGGTTTAAGACGCCTTACAAAGGAAAATTGCGCGCAACTGGTGCGTCTCACCGCCTCTGATGCCTCAAGTTTTGCGACGCTTAATGTTGCGACAGCCACCGCAGTCGCGCTTTATGAAATTGTCAGATAGAAATTTTTTTAATGTTTTCTTAAACCGTCAACCAGCACCATATGCGGCACGGTGAGCGCGGCCAGACCAATAAAAAGCCCCGTAGTTAACCCCTCCGAGAAATGATCATGCGCCTGAAGCGCAAACAAAAAAATCAACGCGATGGGCAGAACTGAAAACAGCACAATTTGACCAAGATGACCCGATTTAATGAAACCACCTTCAATCTGAGTATTCAGCACCCTAAAATGCCGAACGGAATGCACACAGCAAAAATAAATCGCAAAAGACCATAATGGCGGTAAAATGAAATACAGCACGACAAGAAACAATAAAAGTGTCACCTCACTGCCCCCAGTTTTAGGCAGATAGGAAAGCATAATTCCAAAAGCTGCCAACCATATCGGCAGTAAAAAGATAATGAAGAGTATCAGATAAGAAGCAGCCTGACCCGATATGAGAACAAATACATCATTAACCGGAATTGGATGGAATAACGGAATGAGCAGAACTGGGCCGCCGCCCATGGCAATTATGCGCGCCCAATAATGAAACCGGCTTTGAGATTGGGCCCCTTTTGCTATCGAGTCTGTCGCCGACACATCACCCAGACCAAAATGGATGCAGGATTGGATAAGAAACAGTAAAAGACCCAGCACCGGGAAGAAATACCACAAAACCAAAACCATTCCCGCAATAACGAGATAAGACGTAACAAAAATTACCCAGCCTTTTGTCGTGGGCTGGAAACTTTTAAAGGCGAGTAAACCGTCTCCCGCCCCATGGGGCAAACCGACGAGCATGATAAATAAAACCGGAAGCAAATCGATAAGTGTCATATGGGACATTAAAATCTGACAATACTTTTCAAAAACGGCCTGGACGGCATGGCGTTAATTGTCATTAGCTTCGGCACAAAACCTGATCGCCCATTCATAAATCTTGCAAAATAATCCGCCTGAACTTTCGACGCCATGCGGGTAAAGAAATGTGACGCCAATTCGGGTTTTTTGTTCAGCACATCCAACATAACATCATCCATCCACCGTTCAAAAAAATCAGCACCCGCTTCCGGCAAGCCCCAAATAAGCGTTTCACGTTTCGCATAATCATAAGCCTGTCGGCTAATCTGAGCAAAAGCATAGGAACTCGAGGCCCGCATCGCATTGGCAGGCAAGCCAAATGGAATGCATCCATCATTGTGCTTTGGTTTCACCTGCGACATCGGCAAAACGCCTTCTTCTTCTTTCAATATCGTGACTTGCTCACCTTTCAGATGCAAAGACCGATTAATATATTCTGCAATCTGCTCCCTATACCACTCCGGCTCATTTGGCCTTTGCGAAAATACCGTCGACTCAATAAAGGCTTTCTTTTCAGTAAAAGGCAAAACATACATGAAGTGTATGCCGTCTTCCTGAGACACACGAAAGTCCATCAACATAACCTGACCCGGGTTAAAGGTGTTTTTTGAGACCTTAATGTGCTGGCCTAGAAAATGCTGCTTCATGCAATCGTGAGGCGTAATATAATTCACAGTATCGAATACATGATGTGCCGTCACCGTCTGCTCATCGCGCATGAGCATGCGCGTATAATTTTCATGAATAGAGGTTTTCATTACCGTGCCATTTATAAATCTAACATTTGCTTTGGAACATTTATCTGCCAATGCTTTCATGTAAGTTGCGGATGAAACGGCATAATAATGGTAGTCTTGTCCGCGCATAACATGTGCATTACCCGGCTCGGCAATCTGCCAGTGCCACCACTGCGATAAGGCATGTTCGCGCGCCAGTTCAAGATGCGGGCTTCCATTATCCCAGAAACCCCAAATATGATCCGGCTTTGGCATACCGTCATCTACAACCAGAATTTTGAGATTATGGAATTGTGAAAGATGATAGGCGAGGCTTAAACCTGCAAGCCCACCCCCGATAATTCCTACATCGGCACGACGCCTTTGTTTAGCAATGCGACGACCGGACATGCGGCAAACCAATTAGATGTTTATGGAGTTCAGATGAATGCTTAACTTTTTTTGTATATCTAAACCTTACGTCAATTAAGGCAGAGAAACTTGCAACGATTTTTGCTCCTGGCCCAGCAACCTCACGGGTAGGCCAGCTATGAAAATTTTTATGCCGCATGCTATGACCAATACTCTGATAGGCTCGACCCGCTACCGCAATAGCTGTTCGCGCCCGGGGGGGAAGATAAGGCAACCCATGAAAGCCTGAGTCATAATATTTATCGGCAAGTCGCAATAAACGATAAAGAGATAATTGCACCAAATGACTTATTTCGGTTTCAGCATCATCTGCGGCGGCCTTGCAGATTTCTGCGGCAGATAATTCAGCGCACCAGTCAGCTGGGATATAACGCCGTCCCATACGAGCATCTTCGGCAACATCGCGGGCAATATTGGTGAGTTGCATTGCGATGCCCAAATCAATGGCATGGGCATAAGCATCTTCATCATAACACCCCAGAACTGAACACATAAGCACGCCAACAGTTCCGGCAACACGGTATGCATAATTTAACAAATCAGCTTCGCTTTGTAATTCGGCAGGCTCTTTGTCACCAATCAGACCTTCCAGCAACGCGTTGAGGGCTGACAATGACAAATGATTTGTATTGGCAAAATCCAGAAATCTTGCAAACTCATCCATGTGACCCGGAGGCATGACAGCTCCTGATAATTTTTTCTGCATGGTCTCAATGCGCGTATAACCATGCGCCAACCCGTCATCTGCCAGATCATCTAGGTAACGACAAAACGAATAAAGTTGCGCCGCTTTGTCACCATTTTCCTTACCCAAAAAACGCCGTGCCCAGTTAAATGTTTTACCATGTTTGGCGAGCGTTGCCGCTGAGTCTTCATAAGGAGAAAAAATCTCACTTTCAGAAAAAGTCGCTGGTCCGTTCATTCACCCGCCTCCGCCAAAACATCAGAAGCAAGTTCGTCTGAGTATGATTGCGACTGCAGATTTGACTGAGCCGGTATCATTTTCTCCAAAGCTTTCGCAGAACTTAAAACACCGGGCAGTCCCGCTCCCGGATGCGTTCCCGCGCCAACAAAATAAAGATTGCCGATATCCGGATCCCGATTGTGATATCGGAACCATGCTGATTGCCTGAACACCGGCGCGATAGAAAAGCCTGCTCCATGCGTCGCGCGATATTGTTTTTCAAAATCGCCCGGATGCATCCAGAAATCCGCGGTTACATGTGACTCCAGATCCGGCATGATTGTCTCTGAAAGGGCTTTGACAATACGGTCACGCAATTCAGAACCATAAACATCCCAGTCAATATTGCCCTGCAAATTCGGCACCGGGCAAAGAATATAAAAGCTATCACACCCCTCCGGCGCAAAAGAAGGATCGGTTGCAGTCGGGCGATGGAGATAAAGAGAAAAATCATCTGTCGCAATTTGCTTGTTGAAAATATCATTCAGCAAACCTTTAAAACGTTCACCAAGCCAAATGGTGTGATGTGCCACATCTGGATATTGCCGTGTGGTACCAAAATAAAGGACATACAGACCCATCGAATATTTGGTTAATGCTTCTGGAATAATTTTCTTAGGACGCAAAAATGACTTGCCTCCTACAGGCATCATTTCACGATAGACCGTAGGTGGATCGGCGTTGCAAACAACAAGGTCTGCTAGCATTTCACGGCCATCCGTACATTTAATACCAGTAACTTTTTTGCCACTGACAACAATTTCCTCAACATCTGCACCGGTATGAATGGCAACACCGTGTCGCCGCATCAATTTTTCGAGTTCAGTGACGAGCTTACCGGTTCCTCCCATGCAAAAATGCACACCCCATTTGCGCTCAAGATAATGTATTAACGCATAAATACTCGTTGTGTCGTATGGATTGCCGCCAACCAGTAACGGATGGATGGATAAAGCCTGCCGTAAATATGGATGCGTAATATATTTTTTCACAAACTGGGAAACCGTTAGATCGCTCCGCAACTTCAAAAGCGCGGGGACTTGTTTCAACATGTCTGTAAATTTTAAAAACGGTTGATCTGCAAGCTTTTCAAACCCGACCTCAAAAATTTCACGGGAAGCATCAAGTAATCTGCGATAACCTTCAATATCTGCTTCACGGTATTTAGCCATGCCTGCTTCAAATTCGGCCATGTCATCCCCATAATCAAAATCCGATCCATCAGGGAAATGAAATCTGTACCATGGTGACACAGGTACAAATTCCAGATGGTCAGAGAGCTTTTCATCAAAAAGTGAAAACAGGTCTTCAAACATAAAGGGCGCAGTGATAACAGTTGGGCCAGCATCATGACGGAAACCATCTTTTTCAAAGACTTGAGCCCGCCCGCCAAGACTGTCCAACCGTTCCACCAAATCCACGTGATACCCAAGCGCACGCAATCTTAACGCAGCACCAATTCCACCAAATCCAGAACCGATAACCAGGGCCTTGGGAAGATATTCGTTCATGTGACAGTTAACCTAACTGGCTGTGTTGGAGGTTGACGATGTGCGATTGATTTTCTGGCTTGCAGCATAGAGATAATCCGTAACCGGCGAAAGGACAGGTTTAATATCGTATTCATGATCATTGAGATCTTTTTCAACCTCTGCCAGCAAGGATGAAATTTTATCTGCCGCCAATTCTCCGCCGTTTATAAAAAGTTCTTGCATCCATTTTTCATCTGTATGCTCGCAAACCATACCTTGCATAAATTTTTCATCAAATTCCTGGCGCGATCCATTGACCAAACTGTCTCTGAAAAGAATAACAACAGCGTTGGGCGATTGTCTCAAAACATCTCCACCCTGTCGCGCAGCCCCATCTGTACCCATTAGATTTTTGATGTCATTGGTAATTTGATAAGCAAGGCCAAGATTACCAAAAACATTTTCCAAACTGTGATAATCCTCATGCAAACTTGCAAGGAGGTATATACCCTCGACAGGAATACTAATTAGTTGCCCGGTTTTCCCCGAGACAATTCGACTATAATGCGCCCAATTAGGATAGGCAGAAGATACAAATTCGGCGGCTTGCCCAGTTGAAAGCGCAGACATACCTTTTGCTAGCAAGGCCGCGCTCGCCGCGTGCGAACCGGTTAGGGAATAAGTCAGACGGTCAGCCTCTGCGGCATGCACAAATGACTGTGCAACCAACCAATCACCGAGACAAATAGCCTGCTGAAGCCCAAAAGCTTTCCATATGGTCTCTTGGTTTCGTCGGCTGGTATCTTCATCACAAATATCGTCATGCAGAAGTGAGGCATTATGCAAAAATTCGACACTTAAGGCCCATTGCATTGCAATGTCAGGGTTTAAATCAAGCATATTGCCAGCGGCAAGAGCGATTTGACCACGGATAAGCTTACCGGGTTCAGCAAAATGATGCATGGCAGCGGCATTTAAGGGATGGTCAGCAGGTGGCATCTGGCTTTTAATATTCGAAAGCAGATCATGAGACATCTCTTTGAGATTATGGGAATTTTTTTGGAGATGCTTATAAGAAACATGCGAGTCAGAACGAGTCTGAAACGCCTCCATTCCCTCCATAAGCTCAGCTAACAAACCGGACATACTCTACTCCTCAACAATTCCGACTGTAAATTCGGCTACCCTCCCAGGTATAAGCCGAACTGAGCCTATACAGTCGCTTAACAGGATTCAGTTAACAAAATCCTGAACAAATATGATGTCGGTGAATCAAAAAAGCTTCTCATACTTTTAAAAAAGCCGCAAAACCACCGCATCACAAGCAATGCAACAAGTTAAATACTGTTACATTAACACTATGCGAACACGAATTGAGCCGGTCAAGCACTATTCGTAACAAATTTGTAACAAGTCATTCCATAGCCATCATCAAAAAGCTTATGGGAAAAGACCCTATAGAAAAAGGCAGGAGAATTATCTCCATTCTTTCTTACTATTTATTCTCTTAAAACACGCACATAATTGAAAAATGAGAGATGGTTCCTGATTGCCAAGCTGTTTCAAATCCATCACAAAAATAGAGCGCAAATAATGGAGATACTATGCCAACCAATATAGCTGATGTTCCAAAAAACCTACTAAGTGATTTTGATTTGGTTGCAGATCCTGAGATGATGCGTAACCCACAACAAAGAATGACAGATGCACTCGTCAACGATGAACGGAATATTTTCTACACACCTCATAATGGCGGACACTGGATTGTCACCAATTATGAAATGGGGCACGAAATTCTGAGCAATCCGGATCTTTTCGGTTCATTCCCAATTGGTGTACCGGCTAATTACGAACAACGACCTCGCTTAATACCTTTGGAAAGCGACCCTCAGAGCCATCCTCGTTACCGTCGACTGCTGCTCCCAGTATTCGCACCCAATATCATCAGTAAGATGGAAGATAAAATTCGCAAGCGTACAATAAATGTCCTTGATGAGGCTCTACAATCTCCTGAGATTGATTTTTTGTGGGATATTGCTAAGCCCATTCCAACAGGTGTGTTTCTGGAAATGCTCGGCCTACCCCAGCATATGCAACCGCAATTTTTTGAATGGGAGAACGGTTTTTACAGAGCTGAAACCGTCGAGGCACGTGTCGATTATGGCCAAAAAATCGCGCAATATTTAAGCCAAGCGGCAGAAGACCATGTTACCAATCCGCGCGACGACGTCATGAGCATGTTACTTGAGGTAGAGGTCGAAGGCGAAAGACTATCTCGCGACGAGGTGGATGCAATTTGTTATTTGTTGTTTCTCGCCGGGGTAGACACAGTTGCCGCCATGCTAACCTTCATCGCCAATTACCTCGCGCAAAACCAAGACCTCTATCAAAAGATAAAGGCAGATAAAGAATTCCTGGAAAAAGCAACTGATGAACTCCTCCGCATGCACGCCTTCATCAATCTCAATCGTATATGTGAGGCCGATACAGAATTTCACGGTGTGCAGTTCAAACAGGGCGATAATATCGTTGTTCCATCATTCGTTACTGACCGTGATGCTACGACTTTTCCGGATCCACATAATTTTAATCCCGAGCGCTCAAAAGTTGAACGTACTATGCACCACGCTTTTGGCGATGGCCCACATAAATGTATCGGTATGCATCTTGCCAAATTGGAGATTAAAATTGTGCTGGAAGAATTTGCCAAACGGGTTAACGCATTTTCAATCTCCGATGAAAGCAAAATTAAAGCCCATGGCGGCACAACAATGGGCATGGATAATTTACCCATCACATGGACAGCCTGAGAGTCGTTTACAGACTAACTAAAAGGCTTTTTTTAAACCAATGTTAAAATGCCTCGCTTCGCCGGGGAAGTAACGTGCATTCCCAAAAGCATAATCGGCGCGCTTCGCGTATTTTTCATCAAACAAATTAATCACGCTTAAACTGAGAAATGCGCCATCAGCAATCCCACGCACCAATGTCACATCAACCACTTCATGCCCGGAATAGGTATTGCTGTTCCGTTCATCGGTGAAATATTTCCCAATATGTTGCCAGCTCAATTTTAATGATGAGACATCATCCGGTGTCCAAATTGCTGTGACATGCCCCAAACGACGAGGCGCGGTATCAATATCACGCCCCTTTACGATGCCATTAGGCGCGTGACTAAAATCATAGCTGTGAACCGCATAAGTCAGTTGTGAGCTTAGAATCAGATTTTGCGTAGGGCTGAATTGTAAATCAAGTTCGATACCCTCATGGTCGGTTTTTCCATTACTCACATTTTCACTATTGGAGTCGCGAAAATGAAAATGCTTCTTCTGCATTTTATAGACCGCAATCTCATAACTAAGTGAAGCCGTCGATTTACCGATCAAGCCACGCATCCCGATTTCAAAGCTATCTATCTGTTCGGCTTTGAGTGTTTCGGGTGTTTGTCCATTTCTGAGGCGATATAAATCTGTTGTTTGGGGTGCACGATGACCGCGCGTAAGATTAGCAAAAAATGTCTGCTGCTCAATTTTACTAACCCATCCAAGCTTTGGCGACCAAGTTAAAAAATCATCCTCCCTATCAGCCGGACGGAAAAAACGACCAAAAGATCCATCGCTCGTCTTATTATCATAGGTATAGGATGTATGCTCCCCGCGCAGACCAGCCGTCAATAAAGAAGCCTTTCCCATCGGCATTTCGCCCTGAATAAATCCGGCAAAAGTCTCAGCCTTAACGCTATAATCATAATGGATACCCGGCAGGAAGCCGAATTGCGCCGGGCGCGTTTGAATTTGCATTAGCTCCCCTTCAGTAGCTTCAACATCTAAACCATAAACCAATTCAGACAAAAATTCGGAGTCATCGAATTTTTGCGTAATCGCAGATTGAACACCAAAACTATAATGTCGATTGGACTCTTCCGGATCAGCACTTGCAAGGAAGTGCATTAAAAAACGCATATCGTGATAACGCATATAAGGTGTGATGCGTAAAGTTTTATTGCCGGAAAGTGATGTTTCCGTATAGAGAGCCGCCCTTAAACTTTCCGCATTTCTGAAGGCATTATCATCCGTGTTCATTTTGGCAACTTGCCTGTCGCGATAACTTGACGCGTAACCAGCTGTTTCCTGTTCCAGATGATTGGCAGATATAATTAATCTGTAATTTGTGTCTGCGCCGCCCTTCCAACCGGATTGAAATTTAATTTTTTGCTGGTCAAAACCCGAAGCAGCTCGATAGCCCTCTGTCTCTCCTGACAGTGTCACGCCAAGCCTATAGGCTTTTCCCGCGCCTTTATTTTGAGAGGTCATATTGGATGTAAGGCGATACCTGCCATAACTCCCAAACCGCGCCTGCATATCTGAGTCGGCATCATAAGGCGATGTGGTAATAAAGTTTACCAGACCATGAACTGCGTTTGATCCATACATGGCAGGGCCGGGGCCCCTAATCACCTCAATGCGCTCACTATGTTCATTTTGCGCATCAAGCAGAGCGTTCACATTTGAAAAACCAGCCGCACGAAAAGCGATACCGTCTTCCATGAATAAAAACGACCCAGCGCCCGCACCGCCAACAAGCACCGGCGAGCGAATTGCGGTCAGATGCTCTACCCCACTGCCTCGATGCATCATCACCCCGGGGACACCGGCAAGTGCTTCAACAGGATGAATAAATGTTTCGTCTTCTGAAATAACTTTTATATTCCCGGGCATATTTTGCTTGAGAGACTCTGCGCGCTTGCCGGTTACAATTAATGAATTGAGCATAAGGGCTTTCTGTGAGTCATCAGCCAAAGCCCAGCTTGGTATAAAGAAAAAACTTGCACCCGCAAAACAAGCCGCAAGAAAACATCTTATGAAAAAGACACGTTGCATCTAATTAAACAATCATGAATTGGATAATTATCAATCCGTAAAGTTGTCGCATATTAGCTATAATAGAGAGACGGACTTTAAAAGTTTAAGCTTCGGCTTTGACAGGGAAAGCATCAAAATAAAATTTGAATTTTTCTCGGAGTTCTGCAGGTTCAATTCCAAAATCACGTTTTAAATGATATTCAATCTGCCCATATTTGCCACGGGGATGATTATCTATAAAATTTTGCAATTCGGAGCGCGCCTCATCCGTTAAATCCAATCCGGCCTTCTCATAAATAACCTCAATCGTCTTAAAAGCATCAGCCATAAATTCGTGGAACAAAATATCAATGCTCTGCGCCGCAGGAATTTGCTCGCGATCACGCACACATGCCTCAAGTAATCTATAGATTCGGTCTGCCCAATAGGCGCCAATTTCGGGCACATCAATACTGTCACGAATTGCGCGGCGTCCATAAGCGACCATAGTTGCCGCAGATTGGATAACCGAAACCGGGTCACGATGCGTAATTGGAATAATCGCATCGGGAAATACTTCTTTCAGCACCCGTAATTGCTCAAGATGTTGGGGGCATTTCAGCACCCAGCGCGTTTGTGCCCCACTTACATCACCATCCTGCCAGGTGAGAATTTTCAAAACAGTTTTCATATATTCATAATGCGGGGTTTGATCGGTTGAAAAATAATAATCACGCCAACGGGGTGAGGTGCTTAGCCACTCAAAATTATAGGAGGCAAAATCTGGCCCCATTAATTCAAGTTCTTCATGAATATGCTCAGGGTTCATCGGATGCATCGCTGCCATAAGCGGGCTAATTTGTTGCATAGCTTGCCACTGGGCATCACATCTTTCATATCGCGGGTCTTGACCAGTTTCGCCCGCCTCCTCTTCGGGTGTTGGGACTGGCTCATAAGACTCCCATAAAGGTAATGATCTCAGGCGGCTATCCGCCGCCAATAGATTCAGTAAATGCGTTGTACCGGAACGTGGCAACCCAGCCACAATGATTGGTGCTTCAATTTTAACGTCATGTATTTCAGGGTGACGGGTTAACAAGTCCTGTATCAGCAGACGGTTTTTGGCAAAGGTCACCAGCTTTCCTCGCAACCCTAGAAGCCCCAGATTATTAATCGTCTTATCCTGGCTCCATTCCTCACACAGCAAGGTGAGCCGCGACATAAACTCCATATCACCAAAATCATCAAGAGAAAGTGTGTCTTTGGCTTCGGTTATAATATCATCGGGGTTGAGCACTACAGACATTTCCGCCACCATCTCCATGGCGGCTTGTGCCGCTTCGGTCAGAACGGGTGCAGATAAATCGTCAATGGTTATGCTATTCTTGTCCATAAACCCCTCCATATTTAAAAAATTCTACACCAAGACATAGTTGAAGGGAACGCCAACATTCAAACGCCCCAACACCTTAAAACCTTTACGCGTCAGTGAGAATATGAGTAAATTTTACTATGTTGCTCGCAGATGTAATTTCCGACCTTGTTGACTTTCTGAATCACAAAATCTCAGACGCCCCCTATATACTTACCATCTCTGGCGGTCAGGGCGCCGGTAAATCCACCATGTGCAAAGCCCTTGAGGACGCACTGACACCTAAAGATAAAAAAACTCTCACCCTATCGCTGGATGATTTTTATCACAGCGCCGCAACACGACTAAAGCTCGCAGACACTATCCATCCATTATGCGCCACACGCGGCGTGCCAGGTACGCATGACCTGCCCCTTATGCGTCACACACTGGCTCAGCTTCAAGCGGCAGACGAAACGTCTCGTACCCAAATACCAAGATTCAGCAAGAGCCATGACGACAGATTTCCTGAAAAGGATTGGCCCATTTTTGAAGGTCGCCCCGATGTGATCATAATAGAAGGCTGGTGCGTTGGTGCCGAGGCAAGCTTTGTTGCCAATGCCCCCCCGACCGATTGGGAGCGTCAGCACGATCCCGACGGTATATGGAAGCGCTGGGCAATGGAACAGGCCGAGACTTATAAAGATATCTGGAATTCCAGAGATGCGCTCATATTATTGAGGCAAAAAGATTTTGAGCAGGTAATTGATAGCCGCTGGACACAAGAACAACAAAATGCGCGTGACAGTGGTGTTTGGCAATTTGAAAACCGTGAGGCCGTCGCCGATTTTTGCGCCCATTATGAAAGCTGGACCAAAGGCATTTGGGAATATTTACCAAAATATGCCGATTTTCATATTTATCGGGACTCTAACTATGTTTTCAGCTATTTATAGAGTGTATTCCAAGGCTAAGTTACAGTGTTAAAAGATATACTCTCCCGGCATATTGAGTTCATTTATCCGCATTCAAATTCATCGACTCTGGTAGAGAAAATATGTGAAAGCTTTGACATATCCCCGACAACCGAAAATAAGGCCGAGCGAGACTACTGGGATGAAAATGATAGTTTTCTCATAACCTATGGGGACACAATTTTATCCGAAGACAAACATCCCCTACAAAATATCCATAAATTTCTGGGCGATTATCTTGAGAAAGCCATTACAGGGGTTCACATTCTTCCCTATTTTCCTTTCACCTCAGATGATGGTTTTGCTGTCAGTGATTACCGTGCCGTCCGCGCTGATTTGGGCGATTGGGAAGATATTAAAGACATTGGTGAGAATTATCGCCTGATGTCCGATGTTGTTATCAACCATGCCTCCACGAGCCATGAGTGGTTTAAGCAATTTTTATCGGATGAAAAACCGGGTCGTCACTATATCAAGACCTCTGACCCGTCTGAAGACCACGCGCTGGTCACGCGCCCACGCCCCTCTCCCCTGCTCATCCCGTTTCAAACGACTGCAGGCGAGAAACATGTCTGGTGTACTTTCGGCGCCGATCAGGCTGATTTAGATTTTTCAAATCCTGACCTGCTATGCGAATTCATTTCCCTCATGCGCTTTTATATTAACAAAGGTATTCGCGTATTCCGGCTCGATGCCGTCGGTTTTTTATGGAAAGAAAATGGTACGAATTGCCTGCACCTTCCTCAGACACATGAAATCATCAAACTCATACGGACACTTGTGGACCATCTGGAAGACACAATTTTACTGATTACCGAAACCAATGTACCAAATCATGAAAACCTTCAATATTTTGGTAATGGCAATGAAGCCCATGTGATTTATAATTTCAGCCTACCGCCTTTGCTCGTGCATGCACTCCTCACCGGACGGTCAACATATTTGCGGCGTTGGATGATGGCCATGCCACCAAGTCAGGATGGCTGCACGCTGTTTAATTTTTCTGCATCCCATGACGGCATAGGTCTACGCCCTGTCGAGGGCCTGCTTCCTGAAGATGAAATCGCCAAAATGATTGATACGATTATGGGTTTTGGTGGGCGTGTAACCATGCGCAGTTATGAAGGGCGCGAAGTACCTTATGAAATGAACACCACTCTTTTCAGCGCGCTTAAAGGTACGATTCATGGCGAAGATAACTTTCATGTCGCGCGTTTCATTGCCTCACAAACCATAATGATGTCGCTTGAAGGCATACCTGCTTTTTATATCCAAAGTCTCCTGGCTTCAGAAAATGATGAAGCCCGCGCCGGACAAGCAGGTCATAACCGTGCCTTAAACAGAACACAATGGTCTGGCGAAGATATTGACGCCGCTATGTCAGATGAGAACTCACCATTATTCCAGATTTTTTATGAACTGAAAAACCGGTTAGAAATCAGGAAAAAACAAAAGGCGTTCCATCCCGACGCAACACAGTTTACCCTTCACCTCAAGCCTGGGATGTTTGGCTTCTGGCGGCAAAGTCTGGATCGCAAGCAATCACTTTTTGTCGTAACCAACATCACCCATGAAGAAAAATTACTCAGCCTGCGTGATATGAACCTCTATCAACAAGCACAATGGAAAGATTTACTGAGCAACACAATCGTTGATCCGTCCGACGAAGTACTTACTCTGTCACCTTATCAGAGCATATGGATTACCAATGTTTCAGGATAACTCAGCAATATCTTACTCAGCATTATCAAGCTTCACGGCCTCCGCGTAGCGCGATAAAAAATCTGACTTGGCCGCATTAACTCGGTTCCAGCTCGGTAAAAATGGTGTTTCCATTGGGTTTTGTAAATAGGTTTCACCGGCGACCATAATATTTCGGGCAAACAACTCAACAGCCGCTTCCTCCGTATGCCGGTCTAAGGTCAAATCATTCATCATGGCATCGTTATAATAGCAATCTATGCGATCTAAAGCCTCACGGTAATAGGTGGCTTTAATCGTTCTGAATTTCTCTGCCGAAAAAATTTCACCATCTGTTGCCAGCTTTCGAAACACAGCTTTACTGATATCAACGCTCATACGCGACAAGCCTTTGGTCACATCCCCGGCGGACATTTCTTGATGCTTGTGATCATATTGATCGGCAATATCCACCTGTGCAATGACGCGATTTGAATAATTTCGGCGCACCTCAGACAGAACACCAATTTCAAGCCCCCAGTCAGACGGGATACGAATATCATTTACGACATGACTGCGCATGGCGAACTCACCAGCAAGCGGGTAACGGAAGCTATCCAGAAACCGTAAATAGTCATTTTCACCGCAAACTTTGCGTAGCGCTTCTAAAAGAGGGGTGATGAGCAAACGTGTCACCCGCCCGCCCAACTTTTGCTCGTTAATGCGTGGGTAGAAACCTTTGGCAAAAACATAAGGGAAAACAGGGTGTACAACCGGATAAAGCAAGCGCGCCAACATTTCGCGATTATAGGTAAGAATATCGCAATCATGTAAGCCTATGACATCAACATTGCGTAAAGCCAGCATATAGCCGAAACAATACCAAACATTGCGCCCCTTGCCGGGCTCAGTCGGCGCCAGCCCAAGTTCCGACAACTCTTTATCCAGCGCTGTGAGGCGTGGGCCGTCATGCCATAAAACTGCATGTTCTTGTGGGAGACGAGAAAAATATTCTTTTGCATAAGCAAATTGTTTTTCATCAGCGCGATCAAGCCCAATAACAATTTGGTCGAGATAAGGAACTTTCGTTAGCTCCTGCACAATATTCTCCAGCGCAGGACCTTCAAGTTCGGAATAAAGACTCGGCAAGACGAGCCCGATAGAACGTTTCTGAGCAAAGGCAGAAAGCTCTCGCTCCAGATCTTCAACAGATCGTCGTGTTAGATTATGGAGGGTTGTAATACTACCGTTCTGAAAAAAATCTGCCATCAATTGGGTCCACTAGCTTATTCAAATAATTTAGGCCTTCTTCCCCGCAAGAAAAGTAAATATAGCCTCAGCCCATCCTGCTGGTCCGGAATGTTTAGTTAAATAAAGCGCATGTGTTTCTGGTAATTGAGCCCTGACCTGCAGATTTGGATTATGAATAAGGGCACCCTTATTGGCGGCAAGCAACATGCTTAAATCATTCGGTCCATCGCCCAACGCCCATATCTCTGCATCCGGCTTGCCCATCTCAGCCGTGACGCACTTTATGGCATCGGCTTTATCCCGGTGCGGAATGATATGATAAAACCGCCCACCACGGATGATTTGAAACCCTTTATTTACCAATAAATTTTTATCAGGCGCATCCCTACCTGACCACATAAAAGGCTCACTGGCCTCACGCTGAGCAGCGCGAACTGATGCAGCTTCATCCAGCCCGGTCAATTGCGAAATTTCCGCAACACTCATATCTCCAAAACCTTTAATAGCATTGCGATGTTTTTCCGGCAGAGCATCCAACGCCTGCCTAATGTCGTTAATGTGACCCGCCATATTTAACGTTCCGTCTCGAAAAGCGATGACGGCCCCGTTCTCGGCAATGATTGGGCCTGTTAGTTTGAGCTTTGAAACGAGTGGGATGATTTCTGCCCGGGTTTTACTACTCACGACACTGACAGGAATATCAGCCTGTGCCAGCGCATCTAACGCAGGAAGTGCGGCGTCGAATGCGTAAGTTTCATGATCCATTAGGGATCCATCCAAATCTGTAAAAACCAGTATGTCGGCCATTAAATAGTCCTAACATTTTTGACACATCATAGCTGAAGGTATTTAAAGTAAAAAGGTACAGCTAAACTGACTTTTATCAGGAAGATTTAGCCATGGCTAACAAAGGCTTTAAGAGTTTATGAAGTTGTGAAATATGAGCCTGAGTTATAAAATTGAAACGCTAAAACAGAGCCCTATCAAATGTCTCTTTTACGGTTTACTCAAAATTAAAATTTTATGACTAAAATATGTTTTGACCATTGTGTAATTTTTGTTCCAGATCTTAATCTAGCCATTCAACAATTCTCAGAGCTAGGCTTTATAGTAAGTAGGGGGGGTGAACATAAATATACATGCAACGCATTGATTATTTTTAGAGATCAAACATATATTGAAATTATTGCCCTGAAAAAATTTTGGTTTCGACCAATAATCAGGTTTGCGGCTAAGATTGGATTGTTAAATTACTATGCAAACAAAAAAACAGACACCTCATGGAGATTAATTCGCTGGATTACAAAAAGCTATGGCGCATTGGATTGGTGTCTTCGCACAAAAAATATTCAGTATGCTCTCAATAGCTTAGCTAGAAACAAAATTCCTACTTTAAAAAAATTAGCATACCAAAGAAAAAGACCCGACGGTCAAATTGTTCAATGGGAATTGGGATGCTCCAAAGATTATGATTTACCATTTTTGATAGAAGATAAGACCCCAATAAATTTAAGAATAGCTCAAGATAATAATACTAAACACACTAATGGTGCATTGGGTTTTAAAAAAATTATTCTATCGTCGAAAAATACCGAAAAAATAGCTTATGGCTTAAGCGCTCTATTAAATGAAAATCAAAATCATAGCAGAAAATTACCTAAAACTTTTTCAATTGGAAACATAATGATTAGCTTAAAACAAGAGGCTAATCCAAAAAGTTGTTTTAGTTTAGAGTTGAGCTACTCTGGAAACAAACGTAAGTGCATGAACACCAAAAAAACATTTGGAGCCGTAATTTGGTTAACTCCAAATATATAGAGAATTAACGCTTTCACAAGATTAATTATCGATAGGGTTATGGAAAAATGGTGCCGGCACACGGACTTGAACCGCGGACCCTCTGATTACAAATCAGACTCTCTACCAACTGTGTTATACCGGCAAACTATTGCTCCAACTATCTTTTTTGCATTTTGCTGGCTAGCAATTATTCTACTCGCGCCTGTTTCCGATAAATTTTTTGTTTTAAGGTCTATTTATTTTTCGAAAATACTCTTGGGGAGTGATTTCCGGCTAATGATAAGTGCTAAGCTCCCAGACATTTTTATGAAAGTTTTCAGACACTGATCAATAAACACTCAGTAGCATAATACTTCGCATACATGGTTTTATTATCGCAACACAATGATACTATAATCTGTGCACAAAAAAAGCTTACGAAAGTGCAAAATCTAAAATGTTAATTTTGTTGTCGTTAAAAGACTTATTGGTAATCAACTTATTTTCTAAAGACCATATATTCAGGGTTAGCGAAAATTTTTATATGAGATGATAACAGATTAGAAGTATCAGCTTTGTTACTGGCAACCACTAGATTATAGGGATACTGTCTTGTATTTAGGCCTTTCCCATTGAAAACACTTTCTTTGAATTTAAGCCTTCTATACCATTCTACTAAACCCTCTTTAGAAGAAGGTATGTACTTGAATGTAACCAGCGTTGGTCTATTCAATTTTCTTTCTACATCAAAAAGAATTTTTTCTATCTTTGGGTCAACCAAAATTATATCCTCGGGGCCACTATTTTCAGACAGAAATTTATACATTTCCGCCTTTGCTGGATTTGTTTCTCGCCACTCGTGAACCTCCCGAAGGCTACTGATAGATCCATTAATCAAAAAAAACGGTAAAAGAACAATAATTAAAATTTCACCAAAATTTCCGGCGCTGTTAGCGTCCATTTCTTTTAAGAGAATACAAGCATAAAAAAGTATCAAAAGTAGCAATAAGCTAGTAAAGCGGTAGGGATATAGTTTAGCGAAAGCACCGTCCCTATCAAAAAACGACACCAATAAAAAACCAAAATTAATATTATTGATGATAACGCAAGAATTCTTAAGCGTTGATATATATGACCACTTGGTTCTCTTTTGATAGCCCAAAAACTTATCAAGATACCCAAAAAAATTGTTATCCCGGGCAGCCATTGCAGAATAAATCTTGGTAAACTATAGAAAGGAAGAACCATTTTATATTGTCGGATATAACTATAAATATATGACGGAGACGGAGTATCATCACCCTGGATAAAACCAGAACCATAAAACCCAGAGATAGCTACTAACAATATTGGACAACACAACAAAAAGTAACCGGACATAACCAGGGTAGGAATTCGAAACTTCCCGTCATATATAAGAATTGCTAGAGCTAATAATGCTATCCACTGAGCCCCAACAAGTAAATGGAAGTAGGTTGCAATCGCCAGAAACATAACCATTAATTTAAGATTGTTCTTCAAATAATGATTTACGCCTAATATGACAAAATAATATGCAAATATTTTTGCTTCGAAATCTTCAAACAGCCACTCTCGGCCAATAAAACTTTGCCCCAGTAAGACAAATATAATAATAGATAACAGTCCATATAAATTTGATAGCTCCAAGGTTTTACATAATTTGTAAATCGCATGACTGAAAAGCAGGCTGGCTAAAAAGGATCCAATAATCTGGGTATTTTCGAATCCAATCTTTATTACCATAGACCCGATAAGCGAGTCAGAAATCATCCTGTAGTCGCCAGAAAATATAAAGGAGGAGTATTCTCCGTTCCAACTAGTATCTAAGAACTTTTTTGCTAGGCCATAGTACATTTCTTCGTTGCCACTTAGGACCCCAAATGGAGACAGAGTTAACAAAATTAGGGCAAACAAATAATATTGAAAAAATTTACTAAAACTGGCTAAAACGTGGCTTAAATTGATCACGGCAATACCCTTTTTTAAATTAAAAATCCAAAATACTTAGTTTATTAAAAGCATTTTAGATTGCTGAAGAAGTCTACCACAGGTAGTAAATTTATCTAATGAAATTAAGGCAAAACATTTTCATAACAGTCCTTAATAAACTATAAAATTCGACTTTAGGCTGAATACCGAAATCGTCGTATTGAAGAAATTATAAGTAAGTTAAACGTATTAATTTTAGGTAGATAGTAAAACTTGAAATAATAAAAACTGCCCTTCAGTTAAAAACAGTGCAATGATTACCCCGAGTAGCCAACCGGCTAAAACCTCTTTTGGCTTGTGGCCAATAGAGGTTCGCAAATTTTTTGCTTGTTTGTTTACTTTTCCCAATTCAGAAGCAATAAGTAAGGCATGAGCCTCAATTTTTTGTCTTAGATCCATTGAGTCAATTGCAACTATGATTGACACCGTGAAGGCAACTGCGGTGACTGGTGATGAAAATCCCTCCCCAATCCCAATTGTAAAAAAAGTAGACGAGCAAATACAATTATGAGTACTTGGCATACCTCCCATGCCAATATTTTTGAATGCCAATTTTCGGTATGTTAATGAATTTAAGAAAAACTTTAAACCACCCGCAACAAAATATCCAACTATTGGAGCTAAAATATAATATGGCGTTTGCAAATCAAAATTCCTGATTGTTTTTAAGGCACCAATCTATGCTCCGGCGCATACCCTCATCTATGCTACAAATAGGTTGAAAACCTAATTCACTTTTGGCTTTGCTTATATCACATGAGATAGTTTGGTTCATTTCAGATAATACATGGATCTTCTGATTATAAAGACCAGCCGATTGAGTTAGCATATCAGCTATCCTAGCAAAATCAGAGATGAATGATGGTACATGAAGATTATTTTCTTTAACTTCAATTTTAAATTCATTTCTCATAACATTTTTGACTGTTTCTACAATTTCTAACATGGTGTATGGGCGTTCATCAGCTATCCAATAAATTTCTCCAGCTGCTTTTTTTGAGTAAGCAGCTAATAATATTCCTAAGACTAAATTATCAATAAACCCCATAGAACGCTTATTTAGGCCGTCCCCCATAAGAGGAAATTTCCCGTCCCTTATCATTCTAAAAAAATCTGTCTGCCGTGGCGGTTGCCCAGGGCCATAAAACCAAGGCGGTCGAATAATAGATATTTCAGGGTAACCTTTAGAATTTATCGCTCCTTGAAGAAATGTCTCCATAACTTGTTTTGATTTTCCATATTTCATATATGGATTAAACGGTGATCGCTCAGTAAAAAGATGCTCCGGAGACGGATTGCAACCAATCGGAGAATTAGAAGAAATAACTAAAAATCTTGACGCTTTAAATGTCGCTGCCGCATTTAGAAGATTTTTAGTTCCATATACATTTATACGACTAAAATCTGATGTAAAAAGTTTAGGGTGAATAATTCCTGCAGTATGAATAAGGAGACAGCCCTCCTCATCTTTTAACAGTGCACGGCAGTCATCTAGATTAGTTATGTCACCAACAATAATATCAGCACCAAGATCAACTAAATCATCAAAGTTGTCACCGCTCTTCACTAAGCATTTTATTTGTTTTCCACCACTACCAATTGCACCTAGTTCTTTAATGCCACGGGTTAATGCTAACGCTAATCTACTTCCCAACCATCCAGTTGCACCCGTCAAAATAATTTTTGAGTAATCGATCATTAAATTGTTTCTTTAAAAGTAAATAATAATTATGAAATTTATTATCCAACAAATTACGGTTAATCTTATTCCTCTATTTTTCAAAACTAAGGATGTTGGATCGTCGCCCAACCCATCAACCGCGAGTAATTTTAAATAAATTAATATACCTAATAACACAAATACTGAGGTTGAAAGAACCTCTTCGCCAAACTGAGTTATTGCATATGAGGAAGTACAGAATATTATATATGAAGTGAAAACAGCTGCGGCCGCAAAAGTATTAATCTGATCAAGAAATGTCAAATTGTAACCTTTTAAAGAATGCCTTTTTAAGTTTTGATCGTTACTCTGAACTAAATCTCCTCGTCTTTTACCTACAGCCAACATCAGTGATAGTAAACCTGTACACATTATTATCCAGGGAGAAAGGCTTATAGCTAATGTAGATGCACCAAACATTAAGCGAATAACAAACCCGCTGGCCACCATCAAAAGTTCAAGAATAGGTATATGCTTTAAGCCAAAAGAATATCCTAGATTTATGATAGCATATAAAAATAGCAACAAGTTAGCTGTTGTAGAATAATTGAATGATATACTTAAAGCAATAATACAACTAAGAAGCAAAAGCATAATTGTAACTGCTTCAAATTTACTTATCGCTCCAGAAGCCAAAGGACGTATCTTCTTTTTTTTGTGAAGTTTGTCAGCCTCAATATCTGTCAAATCGTTTAGGATATAAACAGAACTCGATAACAACGCGAATGAGAGGAAACTAATAAAACAAATTATAGTATCAGGTGATATAAAATTTCCTGAAAAAAATAAAGGCGCAACTACAAAGCCATTTTTAATCCACTGCTTAGGCCTCAATAACAACCAATAATTAATAAAACGTCTCATCAACCCTCAATTATTTTCCATTTTTTTCTATAAAATTTTTTGCTACACGTAAAGCTAGAGCCATGACACTTGCTTGCGGGTTAACCGAGGGCGCTTCAGGTATTAAGCTGGCATCTGCAACATACAAATTTTCACTACCCCATATTTTTCCGTAAGAGTTCGCGGCACTTATTTTTGGATTTTCACCCATACCAATGCTACTAAAAATATGAATTGTCATAAGATTACACATTTTACGGGGCAGACCTCCAGATAGAGCCGAATACATTGCGTCAATGGAGTCCCAAGCATCCATGCCTGCAATCGATGGTTGTATCTTTTTTGCGCCACTTTCAAATAAACAAACTGCTAAGCTTTGCAGCCCAACTTCTAGGTTCTCCCAATCTTCTTCGGAAAGTTGAAAGCTAACATATGGATGTTTAGAATATGGAATGGATTTAATCTTGCCTACACCTGTTCCTCTTGCCATAGCATAATACATCCCCATATTCGAAAAAGATGGCATCATATGCGATCTAAATTCCCAGTCCTCAGCTAAAAACATTCCGAAAGTTGGTAGCGAAGCTATGGAACCACCGATTCTAAAATTAGGTAAAAATTCTGTTATTGCATAAAGAGGCAGTCGGCTTCTCTGAGCATTAATTTTCTCATCAAATTCTGCTAAAATACGTATTGTTGGGTGTAATTTAAAACCGCTTCCAACGGGGGCTTTGTATCCACTTTTAAGCAATAAGTTTGGTGTTTGAGTTGCACCTCCACATACAAAAAAATACTTAGCCGTAATTTTAATAGTTTGATAAATACCTTCTTTATTTTTCACTCTAGCCCGAGCACTTTTAACAGAAGTTTTAGATTTAATCAGCCTTTCTACTCGACAATGAGAAATTAACCTTCCACCATTATCTGTATATTGCCGAAGAACTGATGTCGACATTGACTGTTTTGCGCCAGTTGGGCACCCAATTGAACAATGATTGGTGCCAACGCATTTTTTCTGGCCGCGCTCCAAGGGCATGACCCCCCAATTTTTTAATTCACCAGCTTTTCGCAGTATTTCTGAGTGAAGGCCAAGACTCCCATCAGTAAATGATGCGTTTACAAGCCTAGCAGCTTGATCATAAAAAGGGAGAAGCTTTCCAGCTGAAAAATTTTCTATGGAGTATTTTGAGGCCCATTTTTCCAATAATTCTTCGGGGGTCCTTTGAAATATAGCACTATTAATTTCAGTGCTACCCCCTACACAACTTCCCTCAGCATATGCAACAGGCGATGATCCATTTGCTAACGTCAGCCCTCCAGCTCGCCACATTTTATTGAAACTTTTTGACAATGTTTCTGGAGCATTTTCAAATGGAATAGATGCGCCTTCTTCAAGCATAAGCACATCATAACCTGCATTTACTAATTCATTACCAACTGATGCTCCACCAGCGCCAGAGCCAATAACTAATACATCACAATCAAGGTTTTCAATTTTATGAAGATTGTGATCAGACATTCCTTTTTTTCCTATAAATTTCAATTCTTTCTTTACCAGTTTTTTCGCCCAACAATGACAAAACTTCTTCATTCTCCATAAATTTTATAATGACTAGAGAACGAAATAACCTTTCAACCATTTTTCCACCAGGTATTTTGCGCCAAAAAACAATAAATGAAGGGCCAGCAATTCGTATAGTGACTGCCATTAAAAATACCAGAACTAGAATAGGCACGAGAATGAAATATGGCTGTAGGCTTATTTGTTTTTGAATGAAAATAGATGCGTCGTCCACGATTTTTGTTTTTTCTACTTCAGAAACTACTGGGAAATCTGGAAGCAATGCATCTGATATTAACTTGTAAGATTTTTGCAAGCTCATAATAAATTCTATCCAATTTCTTTTTTTAAGTTGTTAAGGAATAAGAAAGCATGCAAATACCAATAATAATTACGAATATACCTAATACTTGGATAAAGCTAAGACTTTCACCAAGAATAAGGAATGATGATAAAGATAATATTGCGAAACCACTAGCAGCCAAAATTGGGTAACCAACGTTGACTGGTAGATAATCAAGTGCTTTAGCAAATAAAATCACATTAAGGGCATAGAAGGTTAGTGCTAATAAGAAATAAGGTGATATGTATTGCTCATATAAACTGCTATCGTTAGATATACCCTTTCGACTTATTTTTAATAATATATTACCTATTGTAGAATTAATGCCTGCCAATAAAACAAAAAACATTGCCCACTTCATAGGCTTAACCTTCCATCAAACAAGAAAGTAGGGAACAATTTGTAATATACGTTGTTTCATAGCTGATTGGTGTTTTGAACCAACTATTTTTCCATTTAAAATGTCGGATCGATTATCACAATACCAATCATATGAAGCTGCTAACATTTCATCATTCGAATACTTAGCTTCAAAACCTAACGATTTATAAGCTTCATCGGTGTTAAAAAACATACTATTACCATACATTAAAGAGTGATACGCGCCAAGCGGCGAAATACCTAGAGCGCTTGTGACGTTCATACCTATTTCTGTCAATTTTGCTGGCACTGACTTTACTTGTGATTGGCTACCAGCATGACGAACTAAATTTTCAAGAGCATCTCTCATTGTGCCAAATCGATTTGTACCAATATTAAAAATACCATCAATTTTGGCATCGCCAGCAAGTATACATGCAGTAGCTAGGTCGTCTGAATGTACAAACTGATATATATTCTTACCAGACCCAATAACAGGAATATTCCGCCCTTGATAAATCCATTCAAATAAAATTTGAAAAATTCCAAGTCTGCCTGTTCCAAGCACAGTTCTAGGACGTATAATAGAGCAACTTAACCCTTTTTGAGAATATTCATGACACAAACTTTCTCCAGCCAATTTAGCTTTTCCATAATCTTCCTGGGGTTTAGGCTTAGATGATGAACTAACAGGGTTAGTATCAGGAATCCCAAAAACTGCACTAGAAGATGTATAAACAAATCGCTTTACCTTTTTTTTAAAACCTCATCTAGAAGGATTTTCATCCCTTCATAATTTACTGACCAAAAAAGCTTACGATCTTTTGCTATAGGAACTTGAGCAACATTATGATGAATAACCTCTACATTCTCTAGCGCCTTAATAATTGAAATTCTATCCCTGATATCACCCTGAACGATAGTCAGATTGGGATGTTCATATTGCGGGGGATTTAAATCAAAACAAGTAACTTTATGTCCCGCCTTTAAAAGTCTAAGAACCAACGTCTCACCAAAAAAACCGGCTCCACCGGTGACCAAATACATTTCATAACCTCTAGCTTTTGATTTGAATTAAGTAATTAGTATCTATGTTTGATGCAACTTGTTGTTCTTAATAAGAAGCTATTTGCAACATATTTTAAATCAATTAAATGCCGCAAATTTTAGAAAAATGGTGCCGGCACACGGACTTGAACCGCGGACCCTCTGATTACAAATCAGATGCTCTACCAACTGAGCTATACCGGCTTAAAACAAGAATTTGTATAACGACTATGTAAATGCTTTTCCAGCATTTTTTTGAAAATTCATAGTAATTGACTAACTTCTCATAAAAACTCATTATGCTTGAAATTCATCATGAATAACGTCATTTTTCTCATATGAACGGAATGTCAACATTCTCTGAGATAGATAAAGTCCCACAACCACCTGCGGACAGACCTGTGGTGATTGTTGCACTTTATAAATTTACATCCCTCCCCCAATTTGAGGAGCTACGCCCGCCGCTTCAAACAGCCGCGCGTAAGGCAGGTGTGCGCGGCACACTTTTGCTGGCGCATGAAGGCATTAACGGCACGCTTGCCGGTAGCCGCGAGGCAATTGGTAGTTTTCTTGAACGACTTGAACGAGTATCCGCCATAGGTGCCCTAGAAGTAAAGTTCTCTTTCGCGGAAGAACAACCTTTTTATCGGATGAAAGTCCGCCTCAAAAAAGAAATTGTCACACTCGGTCAGCCCGCTGTTGACCCGACGAATACGGTGGGTACTTACGTTGACCCAGCAGACTGGAATCGCCTGATTGACGACCCAGATACGCTCGTGATTGACATACGCAATGATTATGAGGTGTCCATCGGCACATTTGAAAATGCCGTTAATCCAGAAACATCAAGCTTCCGTGACTTTGCCGATTTTGTGGAAGATAAGCTCAAACCTCTGATTAAAGATAAGAAGCCCAAAAATATCGCTATGTTTTGTACGGGGGGGATACGCTGCGAAAAATCTACAAGCTATCTGCTACAAGAAGGGTTTGAAAATGTATTCCATCTAAAAGGCGGGATACTCAAATATCTCGAAACAATCCCACAAGATAATAGTAAATGGCAGGGTGAATGTTTTGTCTTTGATGGTCGGGTTTCTGTCGGGCACGATTTACAGCCAGGAAGCTATGATATGTGCCATGCCTGTCGCATGCCTTTATCATCAGAAGAAAAACAACACCCCGCTTATCGCCCTGGAATATCGTGCCCTAAATGTATCGACAATCTGAGCGAGGCCCAGATTAAAAGGTTTTCAGACCGCCAAAAACAGGTGAAGCTCGCCAAGCAAAGAGGGGAAGCACACATAGGCAGTTTTCAAGATATGAATGAGAGTTAAAACACGTGGTCGCGTTACCGTCAGTTCCAGTTATTTACAGCTTCAGAAGATGCCCTTATGCCATGAGGGCACGGCTTGCCTTACTCGCCAGCGAACAAATTTGCGAACATCGCGAGATTCTTTTGCGGGATAAGCCTGCAAGCATGTTGACCTTATCCCCAAAAGGGACGGTGCCGGTTATGTGGTTACCAGATGGCAGGGTGTTAGATGAAAGCCTTGATATCATGTATTGGGCGCTACACAATAATGACCCGCTTGGCTGGCTTGAATACACATCCAATGAAATTTTTCTGGCCACCAAACTCATTGAAGAAAATGACGGGCCGTTTAAACATCATCTTGATCGTTATAAATATGCAGACAGATATGAAAAAGAAAATCTTGAAACCCACCGAGATGGTTGTCTCGAAACACTCGAAAAGTTAAATGCTCAGCTCAATGGCAATAACTGGCTGTTCGGCGCGGAAGCACGTATGGTTGACTACGCAATTTTACCGTTTATTCGACAATGTCGGATCGCCAATAGCGATTGGTTTGACTCGCAAAACCAGTTGGAGGATTTGCACCTCTGGCTACAAAACTTTCTGACCTCAGATATATTCAATACCGTCATGCATAAATATGAAGTTTGGAAAGATGAGGATGACCCTGTGGTTTTTCCACCAGCGCACTGAGCAGGTAATGGCTAACTAGTGACGTAAAGCAGTCAGGTCAGGGCTTTCAAATTTAAGTTTTTGAATAACTATGCGTTCTTCCGCCAGTATGGGTGCGATATCTGCATGTTCCTCAATACGTTTCTTCAACGCGTAAAGTTTTGGTGAGTCGGCTTCAGTTAGGCGATACCCCGCATGTTCGACATTGAAGAAATGAGTCATAACACCAATATCGGCAATCGTCATCCTATCCCCAATTAACCAGTCACGATCACCAAGAATAGACTCAATATAGGTAATAACTTCTTCCATATGCTTAAAAGCTATTTTTATTTTTTCGGCATCATAGGTCTCGCCCCGCGCCCAAGAAAAGAAAACATTTCCGAAAACGCCAAAGGTGCAATTCAGGGCAATAAATGTATCGCCATATTCCTCAAGCCAAAGTGCTTGCCCGTAGTCTATCGGATCTGTGGGATAAAAAGACAGGCTAGGCTGAAGCTTGTCGAGAAATCCTGCAATTGCTGAACTGTCAGCGAGGGCAATTTCTCTGTTGCCATCGTCAATCATCAGAGCTGGGATTTTTTTGAGAGGGTGAATTTTTTCATAGCCTTCAGGCACACTCAACGGAGAAACTTGAACATCAATGTCATAATCGATTTTTTTAAGCGCCAACATAACTCTGACCTTGCGGACAAATGGCGACAACATCGCCCCATATAGTTTAAGTTTCACGACACACCCCTTCCGTTGAATATTCCTGAAACTTACACAAACTTCACGGGATTAACAAACTCTGATATTGTGCTGTCATGGTCTGGGATTTACCTATACGCATTTTTCATTGGCTACTCGTTCTCAGTATTTGTGGCTCGTTCATCACCATTCAGAATGATTGGATGCTAGCGCATGAAAAATGCGGGCTGACAATTTTGGGGCTACTGGCCTTCCGTCTTATTTGGGGTGTCATTGGCTACCCAACTGCCCGCTTCGCGCAATTTGTCAAAGGGCCGCGCGCAATATTTGCCTACCTACACCAACTTATCGGACGTGAAAAAGTTTATTCATTTGGACACAATCCGATTGGCGCTTTATCGGTCATCGCTTTGTTGTCAGTTATTTTGTTACAAGCGCTATCCGGCACACTTTCCACTGACGATATAATTTATGACGGCCCGCTTTATAATGTTTTTCCGATGTTCACAAAATTTGCAGGAAGTTTGCATCAATTTTTGCCACCCTTAATTCTATCTCTTATTGCTCTACATCTCATCGCAATAGTTTGCCATCGCATTTTTTTCAAAGAGAAACTCGTATCGCAAATGATTACAGGCAAAGCACAGGAAGGTAACCTGCTTTTAGAGAATAAGAATCAATGTAAACCGGCAACCCTCTCAGGGCTTGCTGTCATGGTAGCGTGTGTTCTGGCGAGTTGGAGCCTGACACTTTTACACTAGTCAGCTTTGATACCAATTTACTTTTTATTTTTCGCGGTATTTTTTATGGCAGGCTTTGCAACTCGCACCAACACTACCGAGCGCGGTTTTAACCAAACTGATATCATTTTGTTCTGCCGCTTTTTGCAGGTCTAAAGACGCTGTCTCAAATGCTTTGGCAGCAGATTTAAATCCTTCAAAATCTGTCCATATTTCCGGCTTGGCTTCGTCATTATCGCTGTCACTACCGAATGGAAATGCCTCAGGCATATCTTTGGCCCATTTAACCAGAACCGTCGCCTCAGCTTTGATGGCCTGATAATCTTCCGCAGGAAGATGTTCACGATACAGGGCTTTCATAGATGCACCACTGGCTTTAAATCTTTGTTTTCTTTCTTCTTGAGCCGCCTTGATGGCCTCGTCATTCTGCGCCATTAGAGGTTCCAAACCTGCAAGCGATACCCCGACTAAAACAGGAATACCCAACAGAATAAAAAATCTTTTAAACACTATTCCCTCCCAATATTGTAGGCAGCGCTACTATCTCACTTAATTCAAGACTCGTCATGCAAAATCTTAGAAATTGCCCCTGACCAGCGTGATAAAATCGTCTCCCGCCGCGCCGAAGGCATAAGCGGTTTAAAACTTCTATCGAGTTGCCACTTCTCGGTAATATCGTCAAGCGTATCAAACATACCCTGCTGCAATCCGGCAAGATAGGCCACGCCCAGAGCCGTCGTTTCAACCGTGACAGGACGGTCAATTGGAATATCGGTAATGTCCGACAGGTTTTGGACGAACCAATTATTATTCACCATGCCGCCATCGACCCGTAAATGTGACGGGGATGATAAACCTTGTGCAGACATATCGGAGCGCATGGCAATTAAAAGGTCTTCTGTTTGCAACGAAACAGCTTGCAGAGCAGCATGAGCAATCTCGGCCTTTCCCGCATTTCTGGTCAATCCCATAATCGCTGCACGTGCCTCAGGACGCCAATGCGGTGCGCCTAAGCCGGTAAAGGCGGGCACTAACACAACTTCATTATCTGGATCAGCAGCGAGAGCCAGTGCTTCGGTTTCAGATGTGTCACGAACCATATTCAGCCCGTCCCGCAACCATTGCATAATCGCACCTGCCATAAAAATGCTGCCTTCCAGCGCATAAACTGTTTCGCCATTTAAACGATAGGCAATCGTAGAAATCAGGCGATTGGTTGATTGCACCTGCTGCGCACCCGTATTCACCAGCGCGAAACATCCCGTCCCATAGGTTGATTTCATCATGCCCACCTGAAAACAGGCCTGACCGAAAGCTGCGGCATGTTGGTCTCCGGCAACACCGGCAATTGGAATTTCAGTTCCAAATAAACTGATCTCTGTCATGCCGAAATCATCCGCGCATTCTTTAACCTCTGGCAAAATGGCCGCCGGAATATCGAACAGGCGCAATAAGGTCTCATCCCATGCGTTGGTAGAAATATTAAAGAGACTTGTACGCGATGCGTTTGTCGCATCCGTGGCATGCACCTTACCGCCGGTCAAATTCCAGATAAGCCAGCTATCCACGGTTCCGAATGCCAGGTCACCCGCTTCTGCGGCTGCGCGAGCGCCCGCCACATTATCCAATATCCACTTAATTTTCCCGGCTGAGAAATAAGCATCAAGCAACAACCCGGTGCGGGCATGTACCATCTCTTCATGCCCTTGACTTTTCAGGGCGTCATAAAAATCTGCTGTACGGCGATCCTGCCAGACAATGGCAGGGTAAATAATTTGCCCCGTATGCCGGTTCCAAAGAATGGTCGTTTCACGTTGATTGGTAATTCCGATACCCACAATCTCAACATTCGGCACCCGTTGAAGCGCTTGACGACACATGGACAACGTATCCTGCCAGATATCGACAGGGTCATGCTCGACCCAACCGGACTCGGGGTAATGCTGTGTCAGTTCTTTTTGTGCGATTGACAATGCCTGACCGGATTGTGAAAGAACAACCGCCCTGCTGGAGGTCGTGCCTTGATCAATGCTGAGAATAACTTTATCGCTCATCCTGCTTTCATATCAAAATTATTGACGAGTCACACCTTTTACGTTTTGTTTTATATTAAAGAGGAACCCCGCATATGAAAATAGCGTTGACCGCAACAGACCAACCCAAGGCGCAAGAAGCCCACGCCGAACTTTCCAAACGTTATGATATTGTCGATGCAATAGACGCCGACATAATCATCGCGCTCGGTGGTGATGGTCTTATGTTGCAATGCCTCAAAAAAAGCATGGATACCCATCAGAAAATTTTTGGCATGCATTGTGGCTCTGTCGGTTTTTTGATGAATAATTATAGCCCAGATAATTTGGAAGATAGACTGACAGCAGCCGTTGAAAATAAACTTAGCCCGCTAAGAATGACCGCAACCGATATTGGGGGTACAAAACAAGAGGCACGGGCCATTAATGAAGTTTCTTTATTACGCAAATCCGCGCAAGCCGCACATTTGAAAATCATGGTTGATGACCGAGAAAGATTATCAGAACTGGCATGTGACGGTGTGATGGTTGCGACGCCTGCAGGGAGCACAGCTTATAATCTCTCCGTACATGGCCCTATTCTTCCAATAAATGCACCTCTTTTGGCCTTGACCCCGATTTCTGCCTTTCGCCCTCGGCGTTGGCGCGGCGCCCTTCTGCCCGATAATGCCAAGGTAACCATCAAATGCCTAGATTATGAGAAACGCCCGGTCAGTGCCATGGCAGATAATTTTGAGATTTTAAATGTGACAGAGGTTGATATTGAGCAGGATAAATCAACTGAACTGAAAATTTTATTCGATGCTGATCACAATCTTGATGAACGTATTCTTAACGAGCAATTTGTTAATTAAACAGTTTCTGTTTGACGCCCCAAGCCTCTTTTAACAAATAAAGTCATCAAAAGTAGCGATAGAGTGAACATAGTAATGGCGAGGCTCAACCCAACAAGGTTATCAAAAGTCCAGCCACTATCTAGCAAAATACCCGAGACCCATGGCGCGAGAGACGTTGCATAAATAAAAAAAGCGCCGGTAAGGGATTTAATTGAGCCGAGGAATTTTGTGCCGTAGAGCTCTGGCCACAAGCTTGCACCACATGTCCCCATCGATCCAACATTCATTCCAACAAGCGACATGTAACAAAATAGCGCCAAAGTCTCCGGTAGCGCATGCGAATTTAAAAGAAAAATATAAGCCCCAATTATTGGAATAGCAGTAAAAGGCAGAACATTAACCGCTGAGAAACGGTCAATCATAAAGCCCGTAAACAAGGATATGACAACCTTGATAACTGCATAAAGCATGAAAGCCGAGGCAAGTGTAGAAATATCCCAGCCTCTTTCAGCCACCAAAACTGTATGCTGGAAATAAATCCCTGTGAGCAATAGTGGCGACGTAAGCACAAATAAGGTGAAAGGGTAAAATGCCCAATCCTTTAGCACTTCCATCCGCGACATGCCTGTTTCAATTTCTTGATTAGTTTCGTTCTCACTGGAGGTTGAGGGAACGGGCTGTGCCTTACCCAACCAAAGCACGAGAGGCCATCCGATAAACAACAGAAACAGACCAAAGACCAGCCAGCTTTGTTGCCAGCCTAAATTCAGAATGAGAAAAACCACAATTATCGGATAAAGGCCTTCACTCAATGGAAGCCCTGTCTGTGCCAATGCCAAAGCCCGCCCGCGATTTTTATTATAGGCGCGGGCGATAGCTGTGCCAGCAGTGTGCGTACAAAGCCCCTGCCCAAAATGTCGAAGCATAAAAAGGGCAAGAAAAAGTGTCACAATATTTGAGGAAAACGCCATAAGAAAGCAGCTCGTAATCAAACCAAATAACGTTATGGACGTAAAATATGACAAGCGCATCCGGTCTACAAACAAACCCGACCACATCAACAGAAGACCGCTAGACAGTGTCGCGATGGAATAAATCAAACCCAAATCGGACTTACTGAGATCAAAACTTTTTAGGACTTGGTTATTATAAAGGGCGATAACATAGGTTTGCCCAAAGCCTGAAAAAGCCATGGTTATAATGCCAAAGCCGGTAAAACGCGCATTTTTTTTAATGAATTCAAAATATGTCATAGCTACCGATATTCGCGCCTTACTTCTTAGCTCAATATGCTTCACATATTAATAGTCACATCACCTGCTTCATCTAAAGGCAATTTTCTGTTCAACATAATGTTTCTATTCAGACAAAGTATAAGGGCGGCCAAGGAGCCGATAAACAATCCATCATAGAGACCAAAAACACCACGCTCTAAATAGATACTAGATATATAGGATATGGGAATCATCAAACAGCCAAAAGACATAAAATGAATAACAGGTGCCGACCAGTTATCCCCTCTTGCGCGGAAAGATTGTGCAATAAGCGATTGTCCCGCATCCAACAAAATCGCATAGGCTGCGAAAGACAAGACTTTGGCCGCAAGTGCAGTAAGTTCACGATCAGATGAATAAAAACCGACAATATAATCCGAATAAAAAATCATACACAGTGTCAGCGGTAACATAAGCGCAAATTGAGTGCCTAACCCAATCCAGCCAAGCCTATAAACCTGCCGCCAATTTTTTGCACCATTCGCATTGCCGACCCTGACAGCCGTTGCTGTACCAACCCCAAGACCAAGCATGAAGCAGAGGCTAAAAAAATTCATCGTGATGGTGTGCGTAGCTAAAGAGAGTGTACCAATCATACCTGCAAAAACAGACAGAAATGAGAAGGCCGTATTTTCAATACCCATGCTCACCCCCGCAGCATAACCTATACGTCTTTGCTCTCGCGACGCATCGGAATTTCGAAGAGGACGCCTACGCACTGCATATTTCTTCTGGTCATGCATAAACCAGACATAAGCAAAAATCATCACCACCATAATTAAGCGTACAATATTGGTTGCCCATGCCGAACCCTCGGCTCCCATTGCAGGGAACCCCATACGACCATTAATCAAAATATCATTTAGATAAATATTCGCGACATTCACGATGAGAATAATAATCATGCCGGGTCGAACACGATTAATGCCTTCCAGAAAATATCCGGTGGTGACTTGCACCGCAATCAATGGCATGCCGAGGCCCATAATCATCGAAACCCTGCCTCCTGCCTCAGCAATTTCAGAGGGTTGACCCAGCAAGGTCAAAAGCGTTTCCCCGCAAGCACAAATAGCCAAAGCTAAAAGTCCAAGCACAGCTGCAATAGGTAGAGAACGCCACCAGCTAGCACCGCACTCCTCATAACGACCTGCGCCAAAATGATTGGATACTTTAACCATCGTCCCCATCAACAAGCCGACAATAAACAATATACAAATACTGCTTGGCACAAGACCAATTCCCAGAAATGCCAGCTCGTCAGAGGCATGGCGTCCAACCATAATCGTATCGACGACCACAAGACTGAAAATGGCTACCCGGCTGATGACAACTGGCCAAGCCAGTTCGACCAGAGAGGCAATTTCCTGCCATAAGCTCCGTGGGGGACGGCTCATTGAGAGGGCCAGTAAGTTAAAACGTCGTTAATTTCGGGTCTGGCACGCTCCTTTGGCGGTTCCATCGCTGTGCCAATATAAATAAAGCCTGCAATTTTTTCTTTTTCATTAAGTCCCAGCAAGGAGGCGACTTTCGTATCATAAGCAATCCATTCGGTGAGCCACTGTGCAGCAAAACCCATGCTTTGTGCTGCCGTGAGGAGGTTTTGACATGCCGCACCCGCAGACAAAAACTGCTCCCAGTCTGGAATTTTCGGATGTGCTTTTGGCGAAGCAACGACTCCAATCACAAGCGGCGCGCGTTGCAAGCGGTTTACTTCCAATTGCAAATCTTCATCGGTTGCCTCTGGCACATTTTGCTTATGTATATTGGCAAAACCTTTTCCAGCTATTTCACGGGCCTCATTTTCAAATACAATAAACCGCCAAGGCGCCAATTTGCCATGGTCGGGAACACGTGCTGCAATTTCTATAAGGTCTTTAATTTGTGACTCTGTCGGCCCGGGCGTCGTCATATTGCGCGCCATAACAGAACGACGCGATTTTAGAAACTCATGAAGTTGTGATGTTTGATAGTTGGTCATGAAACTCTCGACGGAAACATATTCACCAAGATATAGGTCAATACCAGCTTTGCCCAAATTTAGGAACTGATTTGAAAAATAGTTAGATATATAGCGATTAGTCTGATTTAAAAATCGAGGTGAATTTTTTGAGTTTAGCACTGATAGAGTGACGTCTTAGCTCTTTTTTGACAACATCGTCACTCAAAACCTAATTCATGTGGATGACACGTCGTACCCCGTAAAGATTTTGCCCATGCCAACTATCTTTTGTACAATGGAGAATATTCGCAAAGGGATTAAAACCTCAAATGGCAATGGTTTCTAACTTTAGCTGAAATTCGACCTCATGCTTTAAGATAATATCTAAACTCTCAAATCGGGAGGTGTTGCTTCAGCTGCGAGCATTTGCACGGCCTCATCAAGCGACAAAATCTGAGACTCTTTTGAACCCAATCTGCGCATGGAAACGGTCCGCCCTTCCGCTTCACGCCCCCCTACAGCAAGAATAACCGGAATTTTCGACACCGAATGTTCCCGAACTTTGTAATTAATTTTCTCGTTACGCAAATCAATGCCCGCGCGCAAGCCTGCTTCTTTAAGAGCTTCCATCACTGTCACGCCATAGCTATCCGCCTCAGTCGTAATCGGACAGACCATAATCTGATCTGGGGCCAACCAAAGCGGCAACTTACCCGCATAGCTCTCCAGCATAATGCCAATAAACCGTTCAAGCGTTCCGAGAACCGCACGGTGAAGCATGACCGGTCTGTGCTTATTGCCATCCTCACCGACATAGGATGCGTCAAGACGTTCGGGCAAAACAAAATCAAGCTGTAACGTACCGCACTGCCACGTTCGACCAATGGCATCGCGCAGATGATATTCAATCTTTGGTCCATAAAAGGCGCCTTCACCCGGCAATTCTTCCCAATCTAGGCTCGCGGCTTTTAAAGCAGAACGTAAACCATCTTCTGCCCGATCCCAGACATCATCTCCACCGGCGCGTAATTCAGGACGTAAGGCAAGTTTAACACTCACATCCTCGAAACCAAGATCTGTATAGACCTGCTTTACAAGATTACAAAAATCAACAGCCTCCGAAATAATTTGATCTTCGCGGCAGAAAATATGCGCGTCATCTTGTGTCATCTGCCGAACGCGCATCAAACCATGTAAAGCGCCATGCGGCTCGTTTCTGTGACAACAACCAAACTCAGCCATACGTAACGGAAGATCGCGGTAGCTTTTAATGCCCTGTTTGAAAATCTGAACATGTGCAGGGCAATTCATAGGCTTTAAAGCCATGAGTTCCCCCTCCCCAGAAAGAACAGCTTCTTCATCCTCAAGTGACGGCACTTCGTCGGGCACAACAAACATATTCTCACGAAATTTTTCCCAGTGTCCGGATTGCTCCCAAAATTTCTTATCGAGAATTTGCGGGGTTTTAACTTCCTGATAGTCATTTTCAGTCAGCCGACGACGGATATATTGTTCAAGCGACTGCCAGATTGTGTATCCCTTGGCGTGCCAGAAAACCGAGCCCTGTGCCTCTTCCTGCAAGTGAAACAAATCCATATCCCTACCAAGTTTACGGTGGTCGCGTTTCTCAGCTTCTTCCACCATATGGAGATAGCTTTTCAGATCCTTTTCATTCCCCCAGCAAGTTCCGTAAATGCGCTGTAGCATTACATTATTGCTGTCGCCACGCCAATAAGCGCCAGCCAGTTTGGTGAGTTTAAATGCCTTACCCAGCTTCCCAGTTGATGGCAGATGTGGCCCACGGCATAAGTCCTTCCAATCCCCTTGTCGATAGACACTCACATCCTCTCCGGCAGGAATGGACGCAATGATATCGGCTTTATAAATTTCACCAATATTTCGGAAATGAGCAATGGCCTCGTCACGGTTCCACACCTCACGGATAATTTCTTCGTCGCGGTCAACAATGTCCCGCATGCGTGCTTCAATTTTTTCCAGATCGTCCAAACTGAACGGGGTTTCTCTGGCAAAATCATAATAGAAGCCGTTTTCAATGACCGGACCAATCGTCACCTGTGTATCAGGAAAAAGCTCTTGAACAGCCTCCGCCAAAACATGCGCGCAATCGTGGCGCATCAAATCAACGCCCTCCTCATCAGAAGCTGTCAAAACTGCAATCTCGCAATCACTGTCAATTACTGTCGCCAAGTCAACAGCCTCACCATTGATTTTGAGTGCCAAGGCTTTTTTTGCCAGCGATTTTGAAATCGACTCGGCAAAGGCAATGCCAGTCAAAGGTTCATCAAATTGCCGTGTAGCCCCGTCCGGAAGAGTGAGTGTAATCATTTTTTATTCATTTCTGCCTGTGTAGCTTTTAATCTCCAAGGTGCATACCAAGGTGCAGGTAAAATCTCAACAGGTACGGGGTCAAATCCGCTTTCCCCTCCGAACCGTTCTATCGGATGACAACGCGACAATCTATTAAGTGTCAGCCAGAAACCTACCCATGTTCCATGCTGGCGTATCGCCTTTTCCGCATAACTTGAGCATGTCGGTTCAAACCGACAACTTGGCGGTGTAAAGGGGGAAACCAGAAATCGATAGCCCCAAATCGGTACCAATAACAAACCACGAAAAAAATAAGATACGATTTTCATTGCACTATCATATTAAAGGTTCGTTATATTACCAGTGTGAACACACCCTAAAAAAACAAGATAGAGGACAATCGGATGAATTATATAAAATGGGCAGAAAGTAAAATAATAAATTTTAAATGGTATGATATTGGCCTCATCAAACTTAGTGTCTTTTTCTTTGCTTTATTGATTGCAAAGCTCTGCCCTGAAGTTCTTGGGTTCCATTGGGGATTATACTTGGTCGCTGGATTGGTGTTGGCTCTACCTGTTTATTGGAAGATGCTGACAGCTTAGAGTTATAACTCTCGATTAAACACCAAGCTGGGCGAGACAATCTTCTACGGCATCAAATGTTAAGAGAGTAGAGGCATGACGGTTTTTATAGTCTCGAACTGACTCGAGTAAGCTAAGCTCTGACCAATTACCGCCTCTATCAGAATTTTGTGGAGGGTCGCCATTTTCTTTGAGCATACGCCGCATGTCACGCGCCACGGTACGCAGTTCATCTGGCGTAGCGCCGATAATTTCCCGCGCCATAATCGCCGAGGAGGCCTGCCCAAGCGCACAGGCTTCAACCTCATGTGCAAAATCGGTCACAATGCCGTCATGCATATTCATATCCACACAGACTTTAGACCCGCAAAGTTTCGACACGGCTGAAGCACGCGCATCAGGTGCATCTAATTGACCAATGCGGTCAATCTTAGCAACAAGGGCTAGTATTTTCTGGCTGTATAAAGCGTCCATAATGAAAAAATTAGAACAGTTTAACCTATCTGGCGAGTCGCCATATTGTCCCGCTGGGGCCATCTTCAATCACGACACCCATCGCAGTCAGCTTGTCTCGTGCCGCATCAGCCTTCTTATAATCACCGGCGCTACGCGATTCGGCACGTTCTGCAATAAGTGCTTCCACCTCATCACGGTCTATGCTGGCAGCGGCCTGAGCAAACCAGTCATCCGGAGATTGCTGCAGCAAGCCCAGCAAGCTTGCCGCCGAGAGAAAAGCCCCTTTTGCCTCGGCTGTTTCAATTGATTTAGAGAATGCAAAAAGTTCAGCCAAAGCCTTTGGGGTATTCATATCATCGCACAAGGCTGCCAAAAACGCTTCAGGCGGGGCAACATCCTTTGCCTCAATATCCGCTACATCTCGCAAGACACCATAGAGACGATCTAGGTTTTTGACAGATTGCTGCAGAAGAGACGGCGTGAAATCTAGGGTCTGACGATAATGTCCCTGCAACAGCGCCAACCGCAATGCCTCACCGGGGGCATCAGCTAGCAAATCCTCCACCAAAGCTATATTTCCGAGAGATTTGGACATTTTCTCTCCGGACATATTCAACATACCATTATGCAACCAGTAACGCGCCAAAGGTGCACTATGCGTACACCGACTTTGCGCGGCTTCATTTTCATGGTGCGGGAATTGTAAATCTTGACCACCACCATGAATATCAATGGTCGTACCAAGATGTTTTTGTATCATTGCGGAACATTCAATATGCCATCCTGGGCGTCCCCGCCCCCAAGGGCTGTCCCATCCCGGCAAATCCTTAGATGAAGGTTTCCACAGCACAAAATCAGCTGCATCACGTTTATAAGGCGCCACTTCAACTCTGGCCCCGTCAATCATATCCTGACGGTTGCGGCCTGACAGCGAGCCATATTCGGGGTCTTTTGCAACCTCAAATAGAACATGTCCTTCCGCTTCATAGGCATGACCCGACACAACGAGGCGCTCAATCATCTCAATCATTTCTTCGATATGTCCGGTGGCATGCGGCTCGATATCAGGGGCGGCAACCCCCAAAAGCGACATATCTTCGTGGTATTTCGCCTTAAAAAGGTCGGAAATTACCGAAATATCCACACCTGCATCAGCCGCCTTGGCATTAATTTTATCGTCTACATCCGTGATATTGCGTGCATAAATAAGTCTTGGATATAGATATCTTAAAAGACGCGCTAAGACGTCAAAAACAACGGCTGGCCGCGCATTACCAATATGTGCAGGCCCATAAACAGTAGGGCCGCAGACATACATGGTTACCCTGTCAGGATCAACGGGATGAAAATCCAGCTTCTCTCTGGCGGCAAGACTATATAGTTTTAACTGCATTTTGCCGCACAATAAGCCCCTTTCAAGACTAAAACAAGTAAAGCCCTTCATCCAAAGACTAAAATTATTCGTAAAGCACATTAGTCATAGCTTGTGCTTGACCCTAAAAAAGCAGAAGCTATATTTTTGATAGCTTGTTATGGGTTTTACGCAAAACCCTATGCATGATTTAGCGGCGAACACTTTTACGCTTCATGGCATAAGTCGTGACATGTGGGTGCCAGAACAGAACACGGGCATTTAATACGGGCAAGAAAATCCCATGAAAATGTGCCTGACGTAGGCCGGGGCGTTATTCCCAGGCAAGAGGCAGAATACAATGGATGTACGAGTAAACGACTCAAAAAATGTTAATGATGTCGAAAATGAGCGAGATGTGAAAGTGGCTAAACCATCAAGAGAAACAGCCGAGGAAGCTGTCCGAACTCTGATTGCATGGGCTGGAGACAACCCGGATCGTGAGGGATTAATTGATACACCAAAGCGTGTTGTTAATGCCTATCAGGAGTTTTTTGCAGGATATGAGGAAGACCCCGAGGAAGTTCTGGGTCGCACTTTTGAAGATGTTGAAGGTTATGACGACATGGTCATGCTCCGTGACATCGATTTGGAAAGTCACTGCGAGCACCACATGGTCGCTATCCTTGGCAAAGTGCACATTGCCTACATGCCTGTCGAGCGCGTGGTTGGCATATCAAAGCTGGCACGGGTTATAGAAATTTACGCCAAGCGCTTACAAACGCAAGAGACTATGACCGCCCAGATTGTCGATTGCATTCAGCGCGTTCTAGAACCAGCAGGCGTTGCCTTGTTAGTTGATGCAAAACACCAATGCATGACCACACGCGGCATTAAAAAACCTGATGTAGCTACCATTACGACAAGGTTTACTGGGGTCTTTGCGAATGATCCGCGCATGGAAGCCCGTTTCCTTGCCATGATTAACAACTAGCAGTATAAAGACGCTCAAAATCACTTCGGTTCTAACCGATCTTGAAGGGTGTTGAAAATGTCAGGTCCATTTTCGGAAAGAATTTCAGTTGAACAGGTCGAGGAAAGTAGCGAACTCGCGCCTAAATTTGATGTGAATGGGCTTATCCCCGTCGTCACAACCGACCATGAAACCGGCGAATTGCTCATGCATGGCTACATGAATGAAGCGGCTTTCCTGAAATCAATCGAAACCGCAGAAGCGCATTATTACAGTCGTTCGCGCGAAACCATCTGGCATAAGGGCGCGACGAGCGGTCTGATTCAAAATATCGTTGAAATGCGGATTGATGATGACCAGGACGCGGTATGGTTGCGCGTAAAAGTTGCTGGTAATGGCGCAAGTTGCCATGTCGGCTACCGGTCCTGTTTTTATCGTTCCGTACCTACGGGTGCTGTCGATGAGAAGCTAACGCTTCAGTTCGAAGAGCACGACAAGGTCTTTGACCCTGTTGAGGTTTACGGCGACGCGCCGAACCCAACAAAGCTTTAAAGCATTAAACTTTACCCGGCGACAATATAACTTTTTAGTGCCTCGGCTTCAGCCTCGGTGTCCATGATGCGTCGTTTAACGACATCACCAATTGATACCAAACCGCAAATCTTACCTTCATCAATAACCGGCAAATGACGAATGCGTTTTTCGGTCATAATTTCCATCGCCTCAACAACAGTTGTTTCATTTGTAATGGTGACCGGGTTAGATGACATGAAATCGCTTATTGGTCTTTCAAGGGCTGGGGCTCCATGATTGGACAGAGCACGCACAACATCTCTTTCGGAAATAACACCTGCCATAGGTTCTTCAGGGCTTGTTGTGACCAATATTCCCACTGAGCGATTTTCGAGCACCGCAATGGCGTCGGAAAGCTTGTTGGAACTATCAATAGTAAGTACGTCCGTCCCTTTATCGCCAAGGATCATTTTAACATTCATATTATTCATCCTCCTGAAGATATTTTGTATCAATAAAAATTTTGATGCAAGGGCAAGGCTTTTGAGGATTAAAAATACTTGTTTCTATCTCTTATTTTTATGAGTGCGTGCGCCAGACCATTCACCAAAATCAACATTACCGGGGCCACCGGAAGGTGATAATGGCGGGTTTTCGAACCATCCGACAAGCAGGAGTCCGGCAAAAAATCCACCAAGATGCGCCTGCCAAGCCACAGATACAGATGCCCCACCCGGCGAGACAGATATCAACCCAAACAAAACGTTTAACACCACCCATAATAAAACAAACACAAGGGTTGTGCCATTGGTGAAAACTTTTCTTAATGGCAATAGGCGCGTTCGACGATTAGAACTGGCCAAAATATCTCCAGAAAAGGCGAAACGCGCTGCCGCGCCCAGCATAGCCGCAACACCGCCAGACGCACCGATAATAGGTACCGACGTTTCTTGACTGAAAAAAAATTGTACCTGAATGGCAATGACACAGCATATCAAAAAAAACAGCAGGTATATTTTTGCGTTACCCATACGTTTGGCGACTGCCGAACCAAAGGCGAGAAGCCAGACCATATTCATGAGCAAATGCTCCCAGCTAGCATGCAAAAAGGCATAGCTAACAAGTGTCCAGAGCTTGTGCCCTTGCGAAAAATCAGCAGGAACAAATGCCATTTTTAGAAATAGGCTGACGCCAAGTTCTGGAGGAAGAATTTTATTGAAAGTGATATGTATGATTACCATCAGACCTATCAAAAACAGAATGGCGGACGGCGCTTTTAAAATGGGTTCATTTTTTGAGATTTTCATTTTTTAACTTTTCTTCAATCAACAAAAGGCGGTCATTCCCAAAATACATATCTGTTTCATTGATAAACATTGTTGGTGAACCAAAACCACCTCTTTGGCACAACTCATCTGTATTTTCCTGCAAGCGAGATTTTATGACATCATCCTTCAGGGAGGTTAAGAAATCATTTACCGGCAAATCACAAGCCTCAGCAATGCCCGACAATATATCTGGATGGCTCACATCCAGACCATCTCGCCAATAAGCCTCGAAACCAAGCCGCGCATATTCCGGCAGTTTGTCGTGGTCGAGCGCAAAAAAAGCCCCGCGCATGATATTGACCGCATTGACCGGAAAAATGTCAGGCCAATTAATCTCCACACCACAAAAATCTGCCCAATCTTTTATATCTTTAACGCTGTAATTTAATTTTGCCTTATTGGGATTTGCACGTGTTTGGTAAAGCTCCTGATTGACGCTATTGAACACCCCACCAACCAAAATTGGACGCCAAACAAGTTCCGCTTGCATTTTTTCAGCTAAAGCCTCAATGCGGCTAAAAGCCAGATATGTCCATGGGCTTGAGATATCAAAAAAGAATTCAAGACGCGCCATGCTAGTCAACAAAATCCAAAACCTGCCGCGGCAAAAAGTCTTTGCAACGAATATGATCGGAAATTTTTTCTGCCATCATAATCGTTGGCGCATTTGTGTTTCCACCAATCAAGGTTGGCATGAGTGACGCATCAACGATTCGTAAACCTGTCACGCCATGTACTTGCCCGTTTTCATTGGTAACAGCCATGGCATCTGAGCCCATCTTACAGGTTCCGACCGGATGATAAAGCGTCTCACTCGTTTCCCTAATCCAAGCATCCAGCGCAGCGTCATCCTCAATATCCAGTTCTGGATTTGGTTTCAACCTCTCGCCGCGATATGGATCAAAAGCTGCCTGATTGAAAATTTTATGCATGCAACGGATACCGTTTCTCAAATCACGGCGGTCATTTTCAGTTGAAAAATAATTAGGCCGAATAGCCGGCGGCGATTGCGGGTCAGTATCTTTTAGCCCAATAGAGCCACGGCTTTCAGGGCGACAAAGATAAACCAAACCACTAAAGGCGTGCTGGGTGGACGTTCTGTCACCTCGCGCGTGACTGTCCTCAAGCCCCATAGAGACATAATGTATCTGAATATCAGGAATATCTTTTTCTGGAGCAGATTTAATAAAAGCGCCCGCAGCACAGGGAGGGTGAGCCGCATCACCCTTTCCAGCGATTAAGTATTTAATACCCGCAAGAGCTTCAGGAATTGCCCCCACGGATTTGTGCATAGTTATGGGCTGCGGGCAGGCAAACTGGTAAGTCACAGCAAGATGATCCTGCAAATTTTGCCCTACGCCTGGCAAGTCATGGATGACCGGGATGTCAAAATCTTTCAGATATTGCGCATCTCCGACACCGGATCTCAATAATATTTGTGGAGAATTAAGTGCACCTGCAGAAAGAATAATTTCCTTGTCGGCAGTCAGTCTTTGTTTTTTTCTTTTGTTCATAATGTCGACGCCTACTGCACGATTACCCTCAAAAACAACTTTATCAACCGTTACATAACTGAGGACAGTCAGGTTTTTACGCTTCAGGGAAGGATGCAAATAGGCGCGTGCAGCGCTCCAACGACGCGCCCCTTTTATTGTATGCTCATAGCGCGAGAAACCTTCCTGCTGCTTTCCATTAAAATCCTGCGTTTCAGGAAAACCGGCCTCAACTCCCGCTTGTACAAAAACATCAAGCAAGATATCATTTTTGCGGTCAGATTTTTGAACACTTAGTGGGCCTGAGTCGCCATGATAAGCGGCATCCCCATTACCCTTATAGGTCTCTGCGCGTTTGAAATAAGGAATGACGTCCTCATAAGCCCAACCCTTATTGCCGAGTTGCGACCATAAATTATAATCCTTAGCGTGACCTCTCGTATAAATCATCGCATTGATTGATGAAGACCCTCCCCAACCTCTGCCGCGTGGCCAATAGAGTTGCCGGCCATCCATATTGGGATCGGCCTCCGTCTCAAAACCATAATTATGTTTGCCAGCTTCAGGAACGATTTGAGAATATCCTGCTGGCATATGGATGAAGAGGCTTCTATCTCGCCCCCCGGACTCCAACAAAAGCACACGGCAATCGGGATCCTCACTCAGCCTCGCGGCAAGCACACAGCCAGCGCTTCCGGCGCCTACAATAATATAATCATATTTTTCCACCTTACCCCTCCACGCCTTCAAATTAATCAAGCACTAAAGCAGATTAAATCACAATCCAAAATAATGTGAGAAGTGCAAACATCAGGCAAGAAGTTTATGTGTCCAGCTCACATAAATCGGATTTGAAACGCTTCCAATTATCAACATAGGACAGCGCCGATAGCCGGATAAAATTAACAGCATCATCATTCAATGTCTTAACAACTTTACCAGGTGCGCCCAGAACCATCGAATTGTCGGGTATCTCGACATTTTCTGTAATCAGTGCATGACTGCCAATCAGACAATTATTACCGATTTTAGCGCCATTCATCACGGTAGCCCCCATGCCGATGAGCGTGTTATCGCCAATCTCACAACCGTGTAAAACAACCTGATGACCTATCACGCTATGACTGCCGATTGTTAGCGGATAACCCATATCGGTATGAAGAACACACTTATCCTGAACGTTAGAGTTTTCGCCAATGATAATGGCTTCATTATCACCGCGAATAACTACCCCAAACCAAACGCTGGCATTTTCCTTAAAAATCACCTTGCCGATAATCTGAGCATCCGGAGCAGACCACCAGTTGCCACTTTCAGGAAATTCAGGGGAAGACGCCCCCAAGGCATAAAGAGTCATCAATCAAATCTTTCATCGCCGGAAAAATCATCTGACAAATCAAAATCAAGAATTGCCATTGAGAAATTATAGCTAACCTCGCCATCTTCTTCATCTTTGGTTAATGTAGCGATAAATTCCTCATCCATCAGCACCTCAACCATATCCTGACGTGGACTTCTTTTTAGCTCCAACGCGTCGGTTTTAAATAGCTTCCTCAAATAGGCTTCAACTTTGACGATCTCGTCATTATTCATATTAATCTCTCCCAATACTCAAATATCTTTTCCAATATTATGGTCCATCTCGCGTGACGGTTCCGGCGTGGAAACTTTACCGATGACTTTTGCCGGTACACCTACAACGGTTGAGTAGGCAGGCACGTCAGTTAAAACGACGCTCCCCCCACCAATCTTGGCGCAATCACCAACCCGGATATTGCCCAGTACTTTCGCCCCGACGCTGATTAATACACCATTGCCAATTTTGGGATGCCTGTCGCCACCTTCTTTACCGCTACCGCCCAGCGTCACGCCATGCAACATGGACACGTCATTACCAATAACTGCCGTCTCACCGATCACAACACCGGTTGCATGATCAATCATGATGCCTGTGCCGATTTTCGCCGAGGGGTGAATATCCGCGCCAAAAAGCTCAGATGCTCGACTTTGCAAGTAAAGTGCTGTTCCGTGTTGATTATTTGTTATGAGGTGATGCGCTGCGCGATAAGTTTGCAAAGACAAAAACCCTTTGAAAAATAAAAGTGGCGCGAAATAAGAAGTACAAGCCGGGTCACGGTCATAGACCGCCATGATATCCTCTTCAATGGCAGCAATAATTGCCTCATCAGCATTATAAGCGTTTGATAGAATGGTATGGATTTTATCATGTGGAATGTGCTCATTGCCAAATTTAGTGGCCAGATTATAAGCCACTGAGTCCGAAAGGGACTGACGATCGAGAACAACTTTCTTAAGAAAGGACTCCATGACCGGTTCTGAGGCAATCACGTTTTCCACCTGCTGTCGAATGACTTCCCATATACCCTCGCCCGCCATGTTTTATTCCCTAGCTATCTTCATTAATGTGTATAGTTATATCCATAACTATAATCGTTTTTCATTGCTTGCAAGCACATGAAGATATGATTGCTCCATCTGACCGGAATGCGTAGCATGTAAAAAAGGAGAATCTGATGCAGGTGCATGAGTTAAAACAAAATGTCATCGACACGATAGACAGCATGGCATCTGATCTTATTAATGTCAGCCAAGATATTCATGCGCGCCCGGAACTGGCTTTTGAAGAATTTTATGCCGCTGATCGTCTTTGCACGATGGTTGAAGATAACGGCCTTGAAGTCACACGCAAAGCCTATGGTCTTGAGACAGCTTTTGTTTCTTCATTCGGAGATCCAAACAAACATGATTGCGAAGTCGCTATTATCTCGGAATATGATGCCCTTCCAGGTATCGGACATGCCTGCGGACACAACATCATTGCCGCTGCTGGATTAGGCGCAACACTGGCACTCTCTAGACTTAACAGCAAGTTACCTGGACGGGTGCGTTATCTCGGTACACCGGCAGAAGAAAAAGGTGGTGGTAAGGAATATATGGCACAAAAAGGCGCGTTTGACGGGCTTGATGCTGCCATGATGGTTCACCCCGCTGGAGTCAATTTACTCACTATGCCAAGCCTTGCGATGACAGAAGTTAACGTTATATATCACGGCAAAAACGCCCATGCCGCAGGATCGCCGCATGAGGGAATAAACGCGCTGGATGCGCTTGTTTCAGCCTACCAATCGCTCGCGCAGTTACGTCAACATATTAAATCATCTGAACGCATTCACGGGATTTTCACGGATGCAGGACAAGCTCCCAATATCGTTCCGGATCGAGCCGCAGGCACTTTTTATGTCCGCGCATCGGACGGAACGGAATTGGCAGATTTAAAAAAACGCGTCGAAAATTGTTTGCAGGCCGGCGCATTGGCAACCGGGTGCACAGCAGAAATTAACTGGGCTAAAGTGGATTATCTCGAAATTAAAAATTCATGGGATATGGCTGAAGCATATCGTCAAAACGCTGAAGCTCTCGGCAGGGAATTCTTCCCGATTGATATGATACCAACAAATGCCGCCGGGTCGACAGATATGGGCAATGTCAGCCACCGTGTTCCATCCATACACCCTATGATTGCCTGTGCGCCGCCAGAAGTTGTCATTCATAATCCTGAATTTGCACATTATGCGGGTTCAGAATCTGGCGACTTAGCAGTGCTTGATGGTGCTAAATCCATGGCAATGACAGCTCTGGATTTCATGACTGACGCAGAATTGCGCCAAAAAACAAAAGACAGTTTTGCTGAAACCGGTGATGCCTCCAAAAAGTCTGTTGAGAGTGCGTGGCGCGAAAATGGCCTTGCCCATCTAGGCGGGTGCGGGTGCAGTTAAAAGAAGCTAATTTGGAACTTCGCTAGCCCCGAGTGAATGGCACACCATAGTTTGCAAGACGTTTAAAAGACGTTTAAAAGGAACCTAAGTGTGGCAATTATACTCAGCATCTAGGTTAATTTGTGCTATAGATTTTCTGAATGTAAAAATAAAAAATGAGGGGTAAACAAGTAATATGGCGAGTAAATTAACTCCAAAATTCAAAAATGATAAAGGCGTAAAAGAAATTACAATTGGTGTGCGTGAATTTGAATGTATCGGCGCATCCGCCCCTTATGACCACCCTCATATTTTTTTAGATATGGGTCAAGATTCCAATATCATTTGCCCCTATTGCTCTACAGTTTATAAATACGACCCTTCTCTCAAGGCCACTCAAACTGTTCCTGAAGGGTGCGCTCTGGAAACTGAGAGCGTCTGAGTATCCGGGGAAATTCCGTGAAAAAATATATTTTCAAGACGCTAGCCATCCTCGCGGCCAGCCTTTTTTTCCTTCTCATCACCGGATTTTTTATCTCGGGTTTCTTCGTTGTTTCTGACCTACCGCGCTCGCAAGTGGCAGATAAATACAGCAATCAGAACTCCATGTTTATAACGCTAGAAAATGGGAGTACTGTCCATATACGGGATGAAGGCAATCCCGATGGCGAGGCTCTCATATTACTGCATGGCTTTGGTATGTCTTTGCATGTCTGGGAAAAATGGGTAGCGGAACTTGGCGATACCTATCGGCTGGTTAGTTTTGACTGGCCAGGGCATGGCCTTTCAACCCCTGTGCGAGACGACGATTACAGCCGAAATGCAATGACCAGTTACCTGACAAATGTTCTGGACTGGATGAATATCGACAAATTCGTGCTTGTTGGTCATGCCATGGGTGGCGGCATTGCCATGAATTATATCGTAGATAACCCCAAAAAAGTTCAAGCACTTGTGCTTATCGGGGCATCTGGCCTTAAAATAGACAGATCAGATGAAGCCCCTCGCGTTATGAAACTGACAAAATATCCCGGCATGTCCACGGCCCTTCGCTACATCACACCCTATGAAACCCTTAAAAACACAGTCATCAGAACCTATGGCTCTGAGTCTTTTGTAAATAAAGAGCTAGTTGACAGATATTACGAGTTAATGGTGAACAGCACCAACAGAGAAATTTACATTAAGCAGATTAAACAAATGTCGTTAGATGAACCGCTTGATGCGCACATCGGTCGGTTAAATCACCCGACACTATTAATCTGGGGAGAGGAGGACGAAATAGTTGGTCTAAAATATGCCAAAAGGTTGAGATCCATAATCTTATCTGCCCGTTTGGTGAGTTATCAGGGGGTCGGACACCTGCCAATGGATGTGCTTCCAAAGGTCACAGCTAAAGACTTAACTAATTTTCTTAACAGTGAAGTTTTTCAGTAATTTATACTATCTTACTGGCAAAGTTTATTCATCAGCCTTATTTTTTGAGAGAGGACTAACATGCGCACCGTACCCCATTATATTTCTGGCAAAACCGTTGAAGGGCAATCTGGTCGCTTCGGGGATATCTACAACCCCAGCACTGGAGAAGTTCAGGCTCAAGTTCAGCTTGCCACCCAGGACGAATTGTCAGAAGCCGTCGCAGTCGCCGTGGCAGCCCAGCAAGGTTGGAGCGCAACGAACCCTCAAAGGCGCGCACGGGTGATGTTCAAGTTTAAAGAACTGCTGGAAGCCAATATGGACGAGTTGGCTGCCATACTGTCATCCGAACATGGCAAGGTGATTGCCGATTCCAAAGGTGACATTCAACGTGGCCTTGAAGTTATTGAATTTGCTTGCGGTATCCCACATTTGCTCAAAGGTGAATATACCGAAGGTGCAGGCCCTGGGATTGACGTCTTTTCCGTACGTCAGCCCCTTGGTGTTGTCGCGGGCATTACCCCGTTCAACTTCCCTGCCATGATCCCCATGTGGATGTTCGGTGTGGCGATTGCATGCGGTAATGCTTTTATCCTCAAACCGTCAGAGAAAGACCCTACCGTGCCTCTCAGACTGGCCGAACTCATGACAGAAGCCGGACTGCCTAACGGTGTCCTGAATGTTGTTCATGGTGATAAAACCGCCGTGGATGCAATCTTGACCCACCCAGATATCAAAGCAGTCAGTTTTGTCGGTTCCTCGGATATTGCTCACTATGTTTATTCCAACGGCACAGCCAACGGTAAACGCGTACAGGCTATGGGCGGCGCAAAAAACCACGGCATCATCATGCCGGATGCAGATATGGATCAGGTTATTGCTGACTTTTCTGGCGCAGCTTATGGCTCTGCCGGTGAGCGTTGCATGGCGTTGCCGGTGGCTGTCCCCGTCGGCAAAGATACGGCTGATGAATTTGTCTCCCGCATGAAGGAAGAAGTCGGAAAGCTGAAAATCGGCATTTCTACTGACGCAGAAGCACATTACGGCCCGGTGGTCTCATCGGCGCATCGAGAAAAAATTGAAAACTACATTAAAATGGGTGTGGATGAAGGTGCTGATCTCGTTGTTGATGGGCGCGGACATTCCCTGCAAGGCCATGAAAATGGATTCTTTATTGGCCCCACATTATTCGACAATGTGACACCGGATATGCAGAGCTATCAGGAAGAGATTTTTGGCCCTGTTCTGCAAGTTGTCCGAGCAGAGAACCTTGAAGAGGCCGCAAGCCTACCAAGTCGCCATCAATATGGTAATGGCGTGGCAATCTTCACCCGAAACGGGCTGGCCGCACGGGAATTCGCGTCCAAAGTCAATGTCGGCATGGTTGGGATTAATGTCCCGATTCCTGTTCCGGTTGCCTATCATACATTTGGCGGGTGGAAACGGTCTGCCTTTGGTGATGTGAACCAACATGGCCCTGAAGGTGTGCGTTTCTATACGAAAGTCAAAACCATGACACAACGCTGGCCTTCCGGCGATGTTGACGACCAGTCATTCATTATTCCAACCATGCAATAGCTCATAAAAAGAGGCGTTAATGGCAGATTTTAAAACACTAACTTTCGAACAAAAGGGCCGTATTGCCGAGGTGACTCTTAACCGCCCGGACAGCTTAAACGCACTTAACAGTGAAGTAATGGCTGAAGTTGCCGAAGTCTTTGAGACCATCGACAAAACCGATAGCATCGCCGTGAGTATACTGACCGGCGCAGGCCGAGCCTTCGCAGCAGGTGCAGATATCAAAGAAATGCAGCCGAAAAGCTTTAACGATATGTTTGAGCTTAATTTCTTCGCAGGATGGGACAGGTTTGCCGCATGCCGCAAGCCAGTGATTGCGGCGGTTAACGGCTTTGCGTTGGGCGGCGGCTGTGAATTGGCGCTAATGTGCGATATCGTGCTTGTTTCCGACAAAGCTAAATTTGGTCAGCCAGAAATTAAACTCGGCGTAACCCCCGGCATGGGCGGCTCACAACGCCTTACCAAAGCTGTCGGTAAAGCCAAAGCTATGGACATGATTCTCACCGGCCGCATGGTTGAAGCTGAAGAAGCTGAGCAATGTGGAATGGCAAGTCGCGTCGTGCCACATGACGATCTGATGACTGTCGCGGCTGAAGTTGCCGGAACAATTGCCTCTTACTCTATTCCGTCACTCATGGCAGCGAAAGAAATGGTTGCGGCCTCGTTGGAACTATCTACTGCAGAAGGTATCCGTTTTGAGCGTCGCCTGTTTCATGCGTTGTTCTCAACTGACGATCAAAAAGAGGGCATGCAAGCCTTTATCGAAAAACGCGACCCCGAATTCAAAGATAAGTAAGCCGGAGCTTAAAAATGGTTTTTGCATTAACTGAAGAACAGGGAATGATCCGCGATATGGCGCAAAATTTCGCGGATGAAAAAATCCAGCCTTTTGCAAATGAGTGGGATGCGGAAAAGCACTTCCCCGTCGACATGATGCGCGAAGGCGCAGAGCTTGGCTTTGGTGGCATTTATTCACCAGAGGAATGCGGCGGGACCGGACTTTCGCGGCTTGATGCTGTGTTGATCTTCGAACAGCTCAGCCGCGCCTGCCCATCAACAGCAGCCTTTATCTCTATTCACAATATGGTGACATGGATGCTGACGAGTTTCGGCTCCGACCTCCTGAAAGAAAAATACGGTGCGGATATGACCGCCATGAATTTAATCGGCAGCTATTGCTTAACTGAACCAGGTGCCGGATCCGATGCGGGAAGTTTGTCCACCAAGGCGGTAAAAGATGGCGAGACCTACAAATTGACCGGCACTAAGCAATTCATTTCCGGCGCAGGTGCCTCAGATTTATATCTGGTTATGGCGCGCACAGGTGGCGACGGTGCTGGCGGTGTCTCTGCTTTCCTGCTTGAGAAGGATACACCGGGGCTATCTTTTGGCGCCAATGAGAAAAAAATGGGCTGGAACAGCCAACCAACACGTCAGGTTATTATGGATGAAGCTGAAGTACCTGCCGAAAACCTTATCGGGCAGGAAGGTGACGGCTTTAAATTCGCCATGATGGGGCTTGATGGCGGACGTCTTAACATCGCTGCATGTTCCTTAGGCGGCGCACAAGCTGCATTGGAGCAAAGTTTAGACTATGTGAAAGAACGCTCTCAATTCGGTCAAGCCATTGCAGATTTTCAAGCCACACAATTTAAACTTGCCGATATGGAAACCGAGCTTCAGGCCGCGCGACTGATGCTCTATAACGCTGCCGCACGCCTTGATGCAAAAGATGTAGACGCGACTAAATGGTGCGCCATGGCCAAAAAGCATGTCACGGATGCCGCCTTTGATGTGACCAATCAAGCCCTGCAACTGCATGGGGGATATGGGTATCTGTCTGAATATAATATCGAACGCATATTGAGGGATTTGCGGGTTCATCAAATTCTTGAAGGCACGAATGAAATCATGCGCGTCATTATTTCAAGAACTCTTCTAAAATAGGAGTAAGCATGTCTGAAGAAAATGAAGTGTTTTGCCGCCTTGAAGCGCCTCTGGGTCGCTTAACACTTAACCGGCCGAGTGCCTTACATGCTCTGAATTTCGTCATGTGTAAGCTTATGATTGACGCATTGCTGGCGTGGCGATCAGATGACGCGGTCAAAGCTATATGGATTGACCACCAACCTGAAACCCGCGGCTTTTGCGCAGGCGGCGACATTAGAATGCTCTCTGAAAGTGGTCAAAGCGACGGTGTTGAGGCCTGCGCCTTCTTCCGCCTCGAATATCAGCTTAATCATTTGCTCAAGACCTATCCCAAGCCCGTCATAGCTGTGATGGACGGTGTGACAATGGGTGGGGGTGTCGGGATTTCAGTTCATGGCGCTTTTCGCATCGCTACCGAGAACACGGTTTTCGCTATGCCAGAAACCGGTATTGCTCTTATGCCCGATGTAGGCGGTGGTTGGTTTCTGCCACGCCTAGACGGAGAGCTTGGTGCATGGCTCGCAATGACCGGCAACAGATTAAAAGCTGCGGATAGTTTTGCGGCTGGCATTGCAACGCATTTTGTCACCACCGACCAAATAGATGCCGCACGTGCGTTTATTACCGAGGGTCTTTCGGCAGACAAAAACACCGCCGATTTGCTGGATGAAATACATCAGGATCCTGGCGCGCCCGTGCAACTCAATAAAGAGACGCGCACCACGATAGATGCTTGCTTTGCCTCTAACCGCGCCGAAGAAATAGTTGCAAAGTTGGAAGATGAGAAATCCAAACTCGGAGATGATTCATGGGCAGCTAAACAGCTTGCCACTTTGGCAACAAAGTCGCCACAATCTGTCAAGGTCGCGTTAATGCAAATTCGTTTGGGCGGCGCGATGTCTGACTTCGCCGATAATATGGCGATGGAATATGCCGCCGTCTCGCGAATCGTCATGGACGCAGAATTTCATGAGGGTGTCCGCGCAGTTATTTTGGACAAAGACAATGACCCGAAATGGCGTTATGCCAGCATCGCTGATGTGCCGGATGCCGATATTGATGCCGTATTCGACCCACTGCCTGCTGACCAGGCATGGGCACCACTTGATATGTAAGTAAATCGGAGGGAAAGATGACAACTGTAGCTTTTATTGGATTAGGAAATATGGGTTCAGGCATGGCCTCTAATCAGGCCAAAGCCGGACGCCAAGTTTTGGCATTTGACCTCTCCCCAGACGCTGTGGCCCGTGCTGTTGAAAATGGTTGTGAAGCAGCCACCAGTGCGGCAGACGCTATTTCACGAGCCGATATCGTTCTCACCATGCTCCCAGCTGGAAAGCATGTATGTGGCCTTTACGAAGCTGAAGTCTTACCCAACGCCAAAAGCGGGGCTCTGTTAATAGATTGTTCTACGATTGATGTTGAAAGCGCTAAAACAGTCGCCAATATGTGCCAGGAAGCGGGCTTTAATTCAGCTGATGCGCCTGTTTCAGGTGGCACAGCGGCGGCAGATGCTGGCACGCTGGCATTTATGGTTGGGTGCAAGGAAGAAAATTTCACTTCTGTGCAAGAAGCGCTAGAGCCCATGTCAAAAGCGACATTGCTTGCAGGCAGTTTCGGTGCAGGTCAGGCAGCTAAAATCTGCAATAATATGTTGCTGGCAATCACCATGATTGGTACCTGTGAAACTTTTAAAATGGCTGAAAAACTTGGCCTCAATGCGCAAAACTTTTTTGACATTTCATCTCAAGCCTCCGGTCAGAACTGGTCAATGACAAGTTATTGCCCAGTCCCCGGCCCCGTACCGGCAGCACCTTCCAACCGGGACTATCAACCTGGCTTTGCAGGTGCCATGATGCTCAAAGACCTAAAACTTGCACTTGAGTCAGCTGAAGCCAGCGGAGCCAATATTCCGTTTGGCAGCCACGCCGCCGAAATGTATCAGGCCTTTTGTGACAATGGCGGCGATGTCAAAGATTTCTCCGGCATTATCGAAACACTTTAATTGCGTTTCAGTTAAAATTAAGAAGAATGGTGGTGGCCCCCGCCGGACTTGAACCGGCACGCCTCATTCGGCCGCAGATTTTAAGTCTGCTGTGTCTACCACTTCCACCAGGGGGCCAAGCTCATTGCTAGGTAAACAGAAAAACCGTATAGCACTTTGCTTGCCCCGACTAAAGCCCGAATAATCACTTCTTGAGCAATTTTTGTCGCTTTGTTAATTCTCATTGTGTAATCTGCAACCAACAAACATTAACAAATATGAATAATCATTCTGGAAACGATAGATGAATTACATAGACGCATCCCGCGCACCGCTTCTGAATAACGGTCAAATCAAACTTCACGGCCCTGAAGCTTTTGACGGCATGCGTAAAGTCGGGAAAATGGCGGCAGCATGCATAGATATGCTGGCAGACTTCACCAAACCAGGCGTGACAACTGACAGTCTCGATATGCTTGCCTATGAATTTATCCTTGACCATAAGGCCGTACCGGCTCCGTTAAATTATCGTGGCTTCAAAAAATCTATATGTACATCCATTAATCACGTCGTATGCCATGGCATACCGGGTGACCGTGTTCTTAAAGATGGCGATATTATGAATATAGATGTGACGCTGATTTATGAGGGTTGGCACGGCGACCATAGCCGCATGTTCTCCCTAGGGGATGTCCCTATCCGTGCCAAAAAACTGATGGATGCAACTTATGACTCGATGATGGCAGGGTTGGATGCTATTCGCCCCGGCGCTACGCTCGGCGATGTCGGCGCGGCAATTCAATCTCATGCCGAAAGTCAACGCATGGCAATCGTTAGGGACTTTTGTGGTCACGGTTTAGGGCAAGTTTTTCATGACGCCCCAAATATCTTACATTACGGCATGTCTGGTGAGGGGATGGAACTTAAACCCGGCATGATTTTCACTGTTGAGCCGATGCTCAATCTAGGCAAGCCGGGGGTAAAAATACTATCCGATGGATGGACTGCCGTAACCCGAGACCGATCACTTTCAGCGCAATATGAACATTCAGTAGGCGTCACACCGGACGGGTGTGAAATTTTTACCGAATCCCCTATAGGACTTCATCAACCCCATAAAACACCATCTCAATAAGGTTTATTTTGGCAAAAGAAAAACAACAAAAACCAGCCGACAAACACTTCAAAGGACACAGAGACAGACTTCGCCAGAGATTTAGAAATGGCGGTGCTGAGGCTTTACAGGATTATGAGATGCAGGAACTGATTATGTTCCGAGCAATACCCAGACGTGACATTAAACCTATTGCAAAAGATCTCATCCAGAAATTTGGCGACCTCTCCGGAGTATAGTCCGCAGATAGAGAGTTATTGCGCGAAGTCAAAGGCATTTCTGAAAATGTAATTACATAATTAAAAATTGTAGAGAGTGCAGCCAAAAAAATCGGACAAAGTCGAATTATAGGGCGGCAAGCTCTTAAATCATGGGATGACCTAGTTCTTTATTGCCGAACTGCCATGGCTGAAAAACAAATTGAGGAATTTCGTGCTCTATTTCTTGACCGACAAAACCAGCTTATCGCTGATGAGATTTTAAGCACTGGAACAGTTGATTACACACCTATTTATCCACGAGAAGTAATGAAACGGGCTTTAACCCTATCTGCTTCAGCAATGATAATTGTGCATAATCACCCTAGCGGAGACCCCACACCGTCTAAAGCAGATATCCAAATGACCAAACAGCTTGATGAGATCAGTAAGAGCCTAGGAATAGTCCTTCACGACCATTTGATTATTGCGCGAGGCAGTGAGTACAGTTTTAAATCTGAGGGGCTTTTGTAGATAAGTTTCCATTTTGGCTGGAGATTCCTTTGGCAATCTGGTACATCGCTGGTCTGGAGAAAAAATTATGATTCCGCGTTACGCACGACCAGAAATGGTCAATATCTGGGAGCCAGAAACCCGCTTTTCAATCTGGTTGGACATTGAAACTCACGCCATGGACGCCATGGCAGATTTAGGAATTGTCCCAGCCGAAGCCGCCAAGGCTGTCCGGGAAAAGGGTGCATTTGACGTTAACCGCATTGACGAGATCGAGCGCGAAGTTAAACACGATGTCATTGCTTTTCTCACCAGCCTCGCTGAGCATGTCGGAGAGGAAGCGCGCTTTGTCCATCAAGGCATGACATCTTCAGATGTGCTGGATACATGCTTTAACGTTCAACTGACGCGTGCTTCAGACATTCTGCTCGCCGATCTGGATGCCCTTCTTGCAGCGCTTAAAACCAGAGCAATGGAACATAAAATGACGCCTTGTATTGGGCGTAGTCACGGTATCCATGCTGAACCGACAACTTTTGGCCTCAAATTAGCACAGGCTTATGCCGAATTTGAAAGATGCAAAACCCGCCTCCTTGCCGCACGAGAAGAAATTGCGGTTTGTGCGATATCCGGCGCGGTTGGGACATTTGCCAATATTGACCCTGCAGTTGAGGCCCATGTCGCCAAAGCTATGGGACTATCTGTTGAACCAATCTCAACACAGGTTATTCCTCGGGACAGACACGCCATGTTTTTCGCCACGCTCGGGGTTATCGCATCCACTATGGAACGCCTTGCCGTTGAAATTCGCCATCTGCAGAGAACTGAAGTGTTGGAAGCAGAAGAATACTTTTCCCCCGGGCAAAAAGGGTCTTCCGCTATGCCGCATAAGCGTAACCCTGTCCTGACCGAAAATCTGACAGGCCTAGCGCGTCTGGTGCGCGGCATGGCACTTCCTGCAATGGAAAATGTTGCCCTTTGGCATGAAAGAGATATTTCACATTCCTCCGTGGAGCGCATGATTGGACCGGATGCCACCATTACATTGGATTTTGCATTAGCGCGGCTAACAGGTGTGGTTGAAAAACTGGTTGTCTATCCTGACCGTATGCAGAAAAATCTTGATTTGTTGGGTGGTCTCGTCCATTCCCAGCGCGTTTTACTGGCGCTAACGCAAGCTGGGACAAGCCGTGAGGATGCTTATCGCATTGTACAACAAAACGCCATGCCAGTCTGGCGGGGCGAGGGTCAATTTCTAGAATTTTTGAAGGCAGATAAAGAGGTCACGCTAAGCGATGAAGAATTGGAAGCTCTTTTCAACCTAGATTATCACTTCAAGCATGTAGACGATATTTTTGCACGGGTTTTTGACTAATTCAGCTCCCGGTGATGGCTGTTTGGATTGTTAGAATCACTTAGCGGGTTTATTTTTTTGTCATATGGTGAATTGGAAATTTAATGTCCCAAAGAAAAAAACTTTATGAAGGCAAAGCCAAGATACTCTATCAAGGCCCGGAGCCGGGGACGATTATTCAGCATTTCAAGGATGATGCCACTGCTTTCAATGCCCAAAAACATGAGGTGATTGAAGGTAAAGGCGTCCTTAACAATCGTATTTCAGAACATATTTTCATCCAGCTCGATAATCTGGGTATCCCGACCCATTTTATTAAAGCCCTCAACATGCGCGAACAGCTCGTGCAAGAAGTCGATGTCATTCCGATTGAGGTTGTGGTGCGTAATTTTGCGGCTGGTTCATTGGTAAAGCGACTCGGCCTTGAGGAAGGTACGCACCTCCCCCGGACATTGGTTGAATATTATTACAAGGATGATGAACTTGGTGATCCCATGATTTCTGAGGATCACATCACCACTTTCGGTTGGGCTACACCGCAGGAAATTGAAGAAATTTCAGGTCTTGCCCTACGCATTAATGATTTTATGTGCGGTATGTTCAGCGCTGTCGGGATCCGCCTAGTAGATTTTAAACTCGAATTCGGGCGGGTGTGGGAAGAAGAAGCCATGCGTATTGTATTGGCGGATGAAATTAGCCCGGATAATTGCCGCCTATGGGATGTCAAAACAGGCGACAAGCTTGATAAAGACCGTTTCCGTCAGGATTTAGGTGGTCTTTTAAATGCCTATCAGGAAGTCGCAGCGCGACTCGGCTTGATTACACGCGAAAGTCAAGGCGGGACATCAGGGCCTGTGCTTATCAAAAATTAGTTTCGAAAGTTAATCATGAAGGCGACAGTTAAAATCACTTTGAAACATGGCGTATTGGATCCGCAAGGCAAAGCCATAGAAAAATCTCTTGGACAACTTGGTTTCTCGGGCGTTAACGAGGTTAGACAAGGCAAGCTTATTGAACTGGATATAGACGCCGATACGCCTGAAGCTGCCGAAAAACAGATCACCGAAATGTGTGAGAAGCTCCTCGCCAATACGGTCATTGAAAATTACGACATTCAATTAAATCTGGCGGATTAGTTATGCAAGCGTCAGTCATCGTATTTCCCGGCTCAAATTGCGACCGCGATGTTGCCATCTGCCTTGAAGCAGCAACAGGTAAAAAACCGAATATGGTCTGGCACGGTGATAGCGATTTGCCTGACAGCGATGTGATTGTCCTCCCCGGCGGATTTTCTTACGGCGATTATCTTCGTTGCGGCTCCATGGCAGCGAACAGCCCGATTATGAAGGAAGTCGTTTTAAAAGCTCAAAAAGGCGCTGCAGTACTAGGTATTTGCAACGGGTTTCAGGTGTTAACCGAATGTGGCTTATTGCCAGGTGTTTTAATGCGAAATGCCGCCCTAAATTTTGTTTGCCGTAACACGCGATTAATTGTTGATAATAACACAACGCCTTTCACTGGACTCTATCAACAAGGCGAAGAAGTAATCATTCCCGTGGCACATAATGAGGGCAATTACTTTGCCGATGATGAGACGCTTAACGAACTCTCCGGTGAGGGGCGGATTGTTCTCTCATACGCACCAGATGACAATCCAAATGGTGCGTGCAGAAACATCGCTGGTATATGCGATTCATCAGGTCTTGTACTGGGCATGATGCCCCACCCCGAGCGCCGCGCCGAAGCAGCACTGGGCGGTGAAGACGGTAAACGAATGTTCACAGGTCTGGTAGAGGCACTCTCATGAACGACGATATGACCCCGCTTGAAACCGCGCATATTAACGACACGGAAATCACGCCTGAAATTGTTGCAGAGCATGGGCTAAAACCCAATGAATATGAAAAAATCGTTGCCCATATGGGTCGTACGCCCAATATGACAGAACTTGGCGTTTTCTCGGTGATGTGGTCGGAGCATTGCTCATATAAATCTTCACGCAAATGGTTGAAAAAACTCCCTGTTTCAGGGCCACAGGTTATTCAAGGGCCGGGTGAAAATGCCGGTGTTATTGATATTGGTGATGGCGACGCGGCGGTCTTTAAAATGGAAAGCCATAATCACCCCTCATTCATCGAACCCTATCAGGGTGCAGCAACGGGTGTTGGCGGCATTATGCGCGATGTTTTCACTATGGGCGCGCGTCCAGTCGCTAATATGAATGCCCTGCGCTTTGGCGACCCAAGCCATCCCAAGACCCGACATTTGGTCGCTGGCGTTGTTCACGGTATTGGCGGTTACGGCAACTGCATCGGCGTCCCGACAGTTGGCGGTGAGGTCAATTTTGACAGCTGTTATAATGGTAATATTCTCGTTAATGCCATGTGCGTTGGCCTCGCCCGCACGGATAAAATTTTCTATGCCGCCGCCACAGGTATTGGCGCGCCGGTAGTATATGTCGGCTCCAAAACCGGACGCGACGGCATTCACGGCGCGACCATGGCCTCTGCAGAATTTGATGATGCGTCAGAAGAAAAACGCCCGACTGTTCAGGTAGGCGATCCGTTTACTGAAAAGTTGTTACTGGAAGCTTGTCAGGAACTTATGGCATCCGACGCCATTATCGCCATTCAGGATATGGGTGCCGCGGGGCTGACCTCCTCCTCTGTTGAAATGGCTGATAAAGGCGGTGTCGGTATTGTTCTCGACCTTGATAAAGTGCCGTGCCGTGAAACACATATGACGGGCTATGAAATGCTTCTGTCCGAGAGTCAGGAACGCATGTTAATGGTTCTTAAGCCAGGCAGAGAGCCAGAAGCTGAGGCTATCTTCTTGCGTTGGGGGTTGGATTTTGCAGTTGTGGGTTCACTCACAGACACCGGTCGCATGGTGGTGCATCATGAAGGCAGGATGATTGCAGATATGCCGCTTGAACCTCTCGCAGATGGTGCACCTGAATATGACCGCCCCTTTACGCCGACCCCTCTTGCGCCTCAGATAGACGCATCGCATGCGGATGATACAAATATTACAGATGCCTTAAAAACCTTGATGGGATGTAGCGAAATTGCTTCGCGCCGATGGATTTATGAGCAATATGACAGCATGGTTATGGGCGACACATTGGCTGGCCCGGGCGGTGATGCCGCGCTGGTGCGTGTGCATGGAACACAAAAAGCCCTAGCTATCTCCACCGATGTAACACCGCGCTATTGCCTCGCACAGCCTGTTGAGGGCGGCAAGCAGGCTGTTGCCGAAGCTTATCGTAATATCAGCGCAACAGGCGCAACACCGCTAGCTATCACGAACTGCTTGAACTTTGGCAATCCTGAGCGTCCTGAAATAATGGGTCAATTTGTAGAATGTCTTGAAGGTATGGGTGCCGCATGTGAAGCGTTGGACTTTCCCGTCGTTTCAGGCAACGTCTCGCTCTATAACGAAACCAATGGTCAGGGCATAAACCCGACCCCCGCGATTGGCGGCGTAGGTTTAATTGAAGATTTAGAAAAAGCCGTCGGCAACGCCTTCTCACAAGCTGACAGGTATATTTTTGTACTCGGAAAAACCGAAGGGCACCTTGGCTGTTCTCTTTATCAGCGTTTTGTTTTGCAAGATGAAGCCGTCTATGCACCGCCATCAGTTAACCTCGAGCTTGAGCGCAAACACGGTCAATTTGTCCGCGATTTAATTGATGCCGGCATTGTTGATGCAGTCCATGATGTTTCAGATGGTGGCCTTTTGGTGGCGCTCGCGGAAATGTGCCTGCCGCATAATTTGGGGTGTCATATTGAAGATGACAATACGGCAGGCTTTTGGTTTGGCGAAGATCAAGGGCGATATGTAATAGTTGGCGCGGATGCGGATAAAATACTCGCGGAAGCAAACGCAAGCGGTCTGGCTCTTAATTATCTTGGAAAAACTGGCGGCTCAGAATTGACAATCGCTGAACGCATACACATATCTGTTAAAGAGTTGCGTGCCATCCATGAAAACTGGTTGCCAGACTATATGAAAACTGTGTAGTCCTGATAAACTAGAACTTAACATTTGCAGGAGACTATGATGCCGATGACGGCCTCTGACATTGTTGACATGATTAAAGAAGCTATCCCTGATGCTCAGGTGGATATTACTGATTTGCGTGGCGATGGTGATCATTATTCTGCAGTGGTGACATCACAAAGTTTTAAGGGCAAGACCCGCGTCCAACAGCATCGTATGGTTTATGATGCCCTACAAGGTGATATGGGAAGTGGCCTGCATGCATTGGCGCTTCAAACGGCTTTACCCTCTGCACCATCAGAAGATAATTCATAACTCAGGAAGACGAGACAATCATGTCAGATATTAACGATATCATAACTTCGGAAATAGCAGATAACGATGTTGTCCTTTTCATGAAGGGTACACCTATATTTCCACAATGCGGGTTTTCCAGCCAAGTTGTGCAGATATTATCTTATCTCGGTGTTTCGTTTAAAGGTGTGAATGTACTGGATAATGATGAATTGCGTGAGGGTATTAAAACCTTCTCTAACTGGCCAACCATCCCTCAACTTTATGTCAAAGGGGAGTTTCTGGGCGGCTGTGATATTATCCGTGAAATGTTTGAAGAAGACGAGTTACGCGAATTCTTCACAGAAAACGGCATAGAGATGATTAATACCTGATTTTCCAGCCAGATTTAGTGATTTCAAAAGGCACTTAGGTGCCTTTTTTCTTGCCCCGTCCCCCCGGTTTGTCTATAAGTCCGGCACACCCCGTAAAAACGGCCTCGCGTGGTGAGGTTTGTGGTTCGCACCCCTGGAGGGAACCCGGGACAGGGTATTCGGCCCTGTATTTAAAGGAGTTTAAAATGGCAGAAGTTTTTGAAATTAACGCTGAAAAGCGTGAACGTGACGGCAAGGGGCCCGCACGTGGATTGCGTAACATCGGGAAAATTCCCGCCGTCATTTATGGCGATAAAAAAGACCCTGAAAGCATAACCCTTGAGCAACGTGATATCACGAAGCTTTATAATTCCGGTCGTCTTATGTCCACATTGATACAAATTGACGTGGATGGAGAAAAGACACGCGCCATTGCGCGTGATGTACAGTTGCATCCGGTTAAAGACTTCATCCTCCATGCCGATTTTTTACGGCTTGGTAAAGGCGCGAAAATTGCTGTGGAGATTCCCGTGAACTTCCTCAATGAAGATACTTGTCCGGGTCTTAAGCAAGGTGGCGTTTTGAATGTGGTGCGTTATCAGGTTGAACTGAACTGTCCAGCTTCTGAAATTCCAGAATCTATAGAGCTTGATCTTGCCGAAGCCAATATCGGTGACTCGCTTCATATTTCCGATGTGAAACTACCTGAAGGTGTTGTACCAACGATTGCCGACCGTGACTTTACCATCGCGACAATCGCTGCACCTGCCGGACTGGATGATACCGACGATGAGGTCGAAGAAGGTATTGAAGGTGAAGAAGGTGATGAAGGTGATAGCAACGAGGAAGGCGAAGAGTAGTCTCTTTGCTTTGAGCGCAAATGCTTTTGCTCGTTGGCCTAGGTAATCCGGGTTCTAAATATTCAGGTAACCGACATAACATCGGTTTTATGGCTATTGACCGGATTGCCGAGACACATAACTTTCCCGCTTTTCGTAGCAAATACCAGGGACAGTTATCCGAAGGCCTTCTCGGTGAGACAAAAACACTTTTGCTAAAACCTGAAACCTATATGAATGAGAGTGGTAAATCCGTGGCTGAGGCTGTCAGGATGATCAAGTTACCGTTGTCAAATATCGTGGTGTTTTACGATGAACTCGACCTCGTCCCCGGCAAGTTGCGAATGAAAACGGGCGGCGGCCTTGCAGGTCATAACGGTCTGAGATCCCTGAAGGGGCATATAGGGGCAGATTTCAGGCGCGCCAGACTAGGTATCGGACATCCGGGTCATAAAGACCTTGTCCTTGCACATGTTTTGAAAGATTTTTCAAAAGCAGAGAGGGATTGGTTACCTAATTTTCTGGATGCGATTGCCAAACATGCGCCTTTATTGGCGGCAAATGACGGGCTGGGCGAAGACGCGACTTATCAAAACCGTGTGCATTTAACTTTTCACAATGATGAAAGTATCTCAGAAGAGAATAAACAGCCTGAACAAACTGAAAAGGGAACGAATTAATGGGATTTCAATGCGGCATTGTCGGCTTACCGAATGTAGGCAAATCAACCCTTTTTAACGCCCTCACCCGCACAGCAGCAGCACAAGCGGCTAACTTCCCATTCTGCACCATTGAACCCAATGTTGGTGAAGTTTCGGTACCAGACGCGCGTCTGGACGCCCTAGCAGCTATTGCCGTAAGCAAGGAGATTATTCCTGCCCGTCTAAGTTTTGTAGATATTGCCGGACTGGTGCGCGGGGCATCTAAGGGGGAAGGCCTCGGCAATCAGTTTCTTGGTAATATCCGCGAAGTTGACGCGATTGCCCATGTTCTGCGTTGTTTTGAAGACTCAAACATCACTCATGTTGAGGGAGAAATTGACCCGCTGGCGGATGCCGAAACTGTTGAAACTGAATTAATGCTGGCGGATTTGGAAAGCCTTGAAAAACGTGAAGGCAATTTGAGAAAAAAAGCGACCACTAAGGACAAAAAAGCCATAGAGGAACTGGAACTCGTTGATTTAGCTCTGGCAGAACTTCGGGAAGGTCGTCCGGCACGTCTAGTGGATGTTCCTAAGGGGCGCGAAAGAGATTTTAAAAACCTCCAGCTTCTCACCTCAAAGCCCGTTTTATATGTTTGCAATGTTGAAGAAGACAGTGCAGCAACCGGCAATTACTTATCGGCTAAAGTTGCAGAAAGAGCTGCCGCAGAGGGGGCGGAAACGGTTGTGATTTCTGCACGAATTGAAGAAGAACTGGCTCAGCTTGATGAGTCGGAACGGTTGGAATATCTGCAAAGTCTGGGGCTGGAAGAGCCCGGCCTCAATCGCCTGATTGAACAAGGTTATCATCTGCTCGACTTGATTACCTATTTCACATGTGGCCCGAAGGAAACCCGCGCTTGGACTGTGAGAAGCGGATCAACTGCCCCTCAAGCGGCAGGGATTATCCATACGGATTTCGAACGGGGCTTTATCAGAGCCGAGACCACAGCCTATGAAGATTATGTGGCCTGCAAAGGGGAAAGCGGGGCACGCGAAACAGGCAAGCTCCGACAAGAAGGCAAAGAATACATCGTCCAAGACGGAGATGTGATGCTGTTCAAATTTAACGTGTAAAGACTTCCGCCACGCACAACCAAACACAGCCATCTATCAGCCCATTTATGCGCGACTTGATATAACGGCGCAAATTGACTAACCTTTTTTTTGCCTATTGTTGAACGCGAAAGGCGGGTTTAGCAAACCATCACAAAAGCTGCAATTTGTATTGCGTATGTGGCTTATCGCTATCCTAATTTGTCGAGGACATGCGTTAAGCCTTTTTTTAAGAATTGCTGGGAAAATCGTTCACCTCTCGCTCTGCGCCGGGGTGACGGCGGAATATGGTTCTCTTAGGGGAACTCAATACGTCGTAGCCGAACTTTTGTGCGGTTTGCTAACCCCCGGCACCTGCGTATCCGGTGCCGCTTTGCTCAAACAATAAAAACAAAGAGGGGCGCAAATGAACGAGACACAAGCCAATAATATTCGACATAATTTATGGATTTTCCGCCTGCGCCGAAAAATTCCGCGCCATGTTTTTGCGCGCGATATTATGAGTGTTCAGGCCTATCGTGAAATTGAATATGGGCATGAAGCTATCAGCGCCGATTTGCTGAAGAAATTTATCGAGAAATATGACCTTAAGCGCAAACATCTAACCGCCGCGCCCGAATTCGCCAGCCTGCTCGACCATCCAACCCGTAAACTCATTGAATATCAGCGCGTCGCCATGAGCAGCACCCAGCTCAAGCATCTCATGCACTTTCTGCGGGATTTTCTTCCTCGCGCCTATTAGGAAATAACGGTAATTAGTGTTTATCAGCCCAAATGCGGCGCATTGAGAAGAACAGCAATCCGGCAAATACGGTGAGATAAATTAACACCATAAAACCAGTTTGCTTACGCTCTTCTAATTCAGGCTCAGCCGCCCAGTTCAGGAATGTCACAACATCATACGACATCTGCTCAACGGACGCCGCCGTCCCATCTGTATATTCAATCAAATCTTCAAGCAGAGGCGCAGCCATGGCGATTTTACCGCCAGCCATATACGGGTTGTAATAGAGACCGTCACGCATTTTCATACCTGCTGGCGGATCTTCATAACCTGTCAGAAGAGCATAAATATAGTCCGGCCCGCCAGAGCGTGCTTTAGTGATAAGTGATAGGTCGGGTGGATAAGCACCCCCATTCGCAGCACGTGCGGCCTGAACATTTGGGAAAGGGTTTACAAAGGCGTCCTTTGGCAGTGCCGGACGCTCAAACATGTCACCATAATCATCTGGCCCATCTTCAACCGTGAAACCTGCGGCTATTGCTTTGACTTCCAACTCGGAAAATTCAGGGCCACCAGGCTGGGAAAGATTGCGAAAACGTAACTGTTCCATGCTGTGACAGGCGGCACACACTTCTGTGTAAACCTTGTAACCACGGCGCAGTGAGTCTCTGTCATAAGTACCGAACAGGCCGTTAAAGCTCCAGTCAACCGCTTCAGGATGTTTGGCATCTCCGGCGGCTTCCGCACCGCTTAATGATAAACCGGCAGTTAGCAAGGCAGAGAAAATGAGGGCAGATATTCTGTTCATGTTCATCTCACTTATTCAGTCAGCCGGTTATTCAGCCGGACTTGCAGCCGTCTCCGGCAGGATTGAGGCAGAAATGCTCTCTGGAATTTCCCTGGGTTTTTCCACCAAACCAAGCAGTGGCAAAATAATCAGGAAATGTGCGAAATAGTAAATCGTACATATACGCGCCAGCGTGATGTAAACACCTTCCGCCGGCATGGCGCCGAGATAACCGAGCACCAGGCAATTCACAACAAAAATCAGGAAGAATTGCTTGAACAGTGGACGATAACGCGCTGAACGGATTTTTGATGTATCTAACCAGGGCAGAACGAACAAGATAAATATCGCACCAACCATTGCAATGACGCCACCGAGTTTATCTGGTACAGCCCGCAAAATCGCATAAAACGGCAACAGATACCATTCAGGCACAATATGCGCCGGCGTGACCAACGGGTTAGCTGGAATATAATTATCAGCATGACCAAGAACATTAGGCGCGAAAAACACAAAATAGCTGAACAAAATCATGAAAACGACCAGCGCAAAACCGTCTTTCACAGTGTAATAAGGGTGAAAGGGAACCGTGTCTTGTTCGGATTTCACAGAAATGCCAACAGGATTGTTATTTCCGGGTACATGCAAGGCCCAAATATGTAAAATTACAACCCCGAAAATCAGGAATGGAATCAGGTAATGCAAAGAGAAAAAGCGATTTAATGTCGGATTATCAACTGAGAAACCGCCCCACAACCATGTTGCAATGCTATCTCCTACAAGCGGTATCGCACCAAATAGGTTTGTAATAACCGTCGCACCCCACAAACTCATTTGCCCCCATGGCAGGACATAGCCCATAAAGGCTGCAGCCATCATCAAGAGATAGATGATAACACCAAGAATCCATAATACCTCACGCGGAGCTTTATACGAGCCGTAATACATGCCGCGGAATATATGAATATAAACGGCAAGGAAGAACATGGATGCACCATTGGCGTGAATATATCGGATTAACCAGCCATGGTTCACATTCCGCATGATGTGCTCAACAGAATTAAACGCATGGTCAACATGAGGCGTGTAATGCATAGCCAAAATAATGCCTGTGATAATTTGTGTCACCAGGCAGAACGTCAGAATACCGCCAAATGTCCACCAGTAATTCAGGTTTTTCGGCGTTGGATAGTCAACAAAACTGTCATGCGCCAGCCTTAACAACGGCAGACGTGTATCCATCCATTTTGTAAATCCGTTATTTGGCTGATAAGTGCTTTCACCACTCATTTAATAATCCTCGATTGTTGGTGCGTTAACCGATTTTAATCCGGCTGTCGCTGACAAATTGATAAGGCGGGATTTCTAGGTTTTTAGGCGCTGGGCCTTTGCGAATACGTCCTGATGTGTCGTAATGCGAGCCGTGGCACGGGCAGAACCAGCCATTGAACTCACCCGCCTGACCAAGCGGAACACAACCCAAATGGGTACAGACACCGACCATAACCAGCCATTCGGGGTTTTCTGCACGGGTCTTGTCAGCTTCAGGATCCGGCAAAGCGTCAAGGCTGACATTCTCAGCATCACGAATTTCTTCTTGTGTACGGCGGCGAATAAATACGGGCTTGCCGCGCCATGTAACGGTTAAGCTTTGACCGACTTCAACCGCATCCAAATCAATTTCTATAGAAGCCAGCGCACGCATGGACGCATCCGGGTTCATTTGGTCGATTAGTGGCCAGGCAACATTCGCCGCCCCAATCGCTGCGAAAGCACCAGTTGTAAGGTGCAAAAATGCACGGCGGTTGGGCTCACCTTCATGAGATGCTGTTTTTGTTTCAGTTAAACCGTCTCCGGTCGTATTGGTATCAGACACGCACGCCTCCAAGCGATTCTACAGGCCATCCCTGCACAATGCGAAATTACGCTTATCACGTCACCGACAAAATGTGTCACCGTGACGCATCAATTTGTAACCTTTACTTCTCATCATAATATGTTAATTTTACGTTACATTTTAAAAAAGGAAAAAAATATGGAAACTTTTGAATTTATTTTGGGGGCACTAGCAATTTCTACTGGGATCATAATTCCAGTTTCAGTATTTTTTTGGTTATATAAAGATGCCAAAAATAAAAGAGAAACTGTTATTGAGATTTCAAGAAACATAGAGAACCCCGATCAACTTGAAAAATTGATAAACATTTTCGATGAACGAAAAAAAGACCCTATAGATTATAGAAGAAGCGGTGTGGTGACACTATTTGTGGGAATTGGTCTTTTTCTTTTTGGCACGATTTTTATTGGACCAATTCTAAAAGGGGTTGGTGCACTTATAACGGCTATTGGTCTTGGTCAAATAATTGCCGGTTATTTATATCCTAATACAAGTGAAGAAATTACAAATGCTGTTGAAGATTTCGAAAAGAATTAGCCTTGGGTAAAAACCATAAAAATCTATTAAATAATCTTGAGAAACTTCGAAAAAAAGCGGGCATAACTCAGCAAGAATTGTCTGAAAGAGCCGAAGTTTCAAGAAAAAGTATTAATGCAATCGAGAATGGAATATATGTACCATCAACTGTACTCGCATTAAAAATTTCCAGAACTCTGGGATGTAACGTAGAAGATTTGTTTAAACTTCCTAACACTAAGTAATTGTAGTGAATGACTTATTGGAAACTATAAAGTGACCGGAACGACACAAACCGATTGGACAGACCAAAAACAACGCGCCGCGGCGTGGTTTCGGGAACTGCGCGACAGATTATGCGCCGCTATGGAAACTCTTGAACCCGACGGAGCGCGTTTTGACCGCACTATCTGGAAACGCGGCGATGGGGCCGAGGACCTTGGCGGGGGAGAAATGTCTATGTTGCACGGCACAGTTTTTGAAAAGGCCGGCGTACATATTTCCACGGTTTATGGTGAATTTTCTGAACAATTCCGTTCCCAAATAGAAGGGGCTGCAGACGACCCGCGATTCTGGGCTTCCGGCATTTCCGTTATCGCTCATCCCCGCAATCCGCATGCACCCACAGCTCATATGAACACACGCATGGTTGTCACGACCAAAGGCTGGTTTGGCGGCGGCGGAGATTTGACTCCCATGTTAAAAACTCAACGCCATGCCGATCACCCTGACACCCAAGATTTTCATAAAGCCTATAAATCCGCCTGTGATGCGCATGATGCCGCTTACTACCCTGATTTTAAAGAAAAATGTGACGAATATTTTTTTCTTCCGCACCGCAACGAAAGCAGAGGAACGGGCGGCATCTTTTACGATCATTTAAATACCGGAGACTGGGATACGGATTTTGCCTTCACCCAAGATGTCGGGCGCGCATTTTTGGATGTCTACCCCGATATTATCGCGCGCCGCAAAGACACACCCTATAACGATGAAGAACGCGAGGCACAACTTGTGCAACGTGGACGTTATGTGGAATTTAACCTGCTCTATGACCGCGGCACGACTTTCGGGCTCAAAACCGGCGGGAATGTTGACAGTATTCTGTCATCCATGCCGCCTGCAGTTCGCTGGCCTTAAAACTTCATAACTAAAAATTCATCATATTTATAAAATAGTTGCCTGAACCACCGCTTTCAGACGTTCAATGATAGAAAATGTATCTTCCGTAAAATCGCTATCAATCCACCAGCGTTCGACTTCTTGAGAAACACGCCCCATTTCCGGCCCTTCCGGTACACCGGCTGTTTTCATCATGTCGCCAGTGAGGGGAAAATCTGGCTTTTCCCAACTTGTCGCCATCGCAATCAATGCACGCCATTGCACGGCATTATTGATTTTTTCATCTAACGCCCACATCAGAAAACACCGGTCAATAAAGGCCTCGCGCCCTGAAACATAAAGCGCGCGGCGCATTTCACGTGCGGACATATAACAAACCGGATTGCAGGATGTATCGAGTGCGGCTCCCAAACGCTTTGTATGTTTTTTCGAAAGTCGTAATTTTTCCGATAATTGACCACTCACTGCCTTGCTATCAGGACACAGCGCCGCCAGCCGGAGTAAAGTATCCGCCTCAAAAAAATATGTTTCTTGAATATTTATCAGATTGGCAAGGCGCATACTCTGAATATCCATGGCAGGCGTAAAAGGAAAAATAAAGGGCAACAACCCCGCACCATCCATAAGCTCAAGCGCATGGGATGCGGTAACATGCGACAGAAGTTTGAAAAGTTCCTGCGCCAATCGCTCCCCCGAAAGCGCCGCTAGCCCATCTTTCTGATTTGCCGCACGGACACAAGCTGCCAAAGACTTTTCATCTGTCGCATGAGGCTGGAGTTGGGCGGAAAATCTGAAAAAACGTAAAACACGCAAATAATCCTCCGCAATGCGTGTGTCGGGGTCTCCGATAAATCTGACAACCCCAGCCTCAAGGTCAGCAAGGCCACTTGTGCCGGTTGCTTCTAACGGATCATAAATTTTGCCGTCACAATCGGCATATAGAGCATTAATCGTAAAGTCCCGCCGCGCCGCATCCGCCTGCCAATCTAAACCAAAGCGAACTTTCGCGTGTCGTCCGTCAGTTTCGATATCCTCTCGCAGTGTTGTGATTTCATAATTGCGCTCGTTAGCAACAACCGTCACTGTGCCATGCTCAATGCCTGTCGGGATCACCTTAAACCCGGCAGCCGATAGCTTATCTTGAACGTCTTCGGGGGGATGGGTTGTCGCCATATCAATATCTATATCCCCATCATTAAGGGCAGGCAACCCGCGTAAAGTATCGCGCACACAACCGCCAACGACTCTGACGGCATCATTTCCGAGAGTTTGCATAATTTTCTGCGTATCAGGCGCTCGCAACCACGGCGCCTTAGCTAGATCTTTTAAGAATTCTGAGACGGAACGCGTCATCATTCAGGAGTGACCTCTGATGTTTCTGGCTCCTGCTCTTTTGATGAATCAAGAGACTCAAAATGGCCAGGCACGAGTTCACCATTTTCTACACTTGGCGGTACATACACGCTTTCCGCCGGCGCATCAGATGCAAATCTGAAAAATAACAGTCCGGCAAGCATGCAAATAAAACCGGCAAGTGAGGCATAAGCCCAAATTTTCATTTCCGCTTGGTCGGGACGGGTGCCACGAAACCACCACAGCCATAATGCCAACATGATAAAGGGAAGGCTGAACAGAAATAGATTGAGTAATATAATTCTAATCATCAAACGCTCTTTCGCTCAAATTTCTCAGAATACCCGCCGTAACGCCCCAAATATGATGTTGCCCGTGAGACATGGAATAATAGGACCGAAGTTGACCATTCCAAACATCCTGTTTGATATTGTGGTTCTCTCGGTTCATCAAAAAGCTCAAGGGCACTTCAAAAACATCGGCAACCTCTTCTGTGTTTATTTTTAATTCAAAGCCGGGACGTACATATCCTACCACAGGAAGCACCATAAATCCTGATCCAGTTTCAAATGTCTGGAGATAACCTGCAATATCGATATATCCTGACGTGAGACCAATTTCCTCTTCCGTTTCGCGTAACACGGCATCCAAAGGCGACGGGTCAGTGTCATCGACCTTTCCGCCCGGAAATGCGACTTGCCCGGAATGTTTTTTCAGGTTTTCAGAACGTCTGGTCAAAATAACTCTCGGAGCTTCTTCATATTCAACCACGCCGATTAGCACCGTCGCCAAAGGCAAATCGCGGTTTTTGTGAAGCTCCTTCAAAACTGGATTAAGCTGAAAATCGCCACCTTGACCTCGACAACTGTACAACACTTTATCAGAAGGCAACTCAGGCGAAACAGCTTTGGCTATTTTTTGCCTGTAATCAAACTCAACCATAATCGGGTCCCAATTTATCAACGCGCGACATACTAAAAAATGCCCCCTCGCTCCACACACCAAAATAATCTACGCCATTCTCTTGGTTCGTCACCGCAAGATCAACAAGACGATAGAATACGGGGCGGGCAATTTTAGCGCGTAATTTTCCACGCACATGAACATAGGGGCTGGGTTGATCACCCTCAAACTCAAAGTAAATCGGTAATTTTGATCCGGCAAGGCAGACATCGCCGACATTGGTTGTGAAAGTAATTTTTTGAGTTGTTCCCTCGCCTGTCACATCCATTTGCGTGGCAATGAATGGCGCGTCTTCCACAGTAACAAGAATTTTTTCAACCGGTGTGACAAGGTAATATTGCTCGTCTTCGTCACGTCGCAAAATAGTTGAGAACAACCGGACAAGTTTGTCGCGACCAATAGGTGAGTCGCCATAAAACCAAGTTCCGTCGCGTTTAATACGCATGCCAATATCCCCGCAATAGGGGGGATCCCAATCCTCAACCGGCGGAAGGCTGGTATGCCCGGAGGCATGTCCGGCTTTTTCAGCACTTTTAATCACATTCTGAAGCGTGTTCTCAGTCATGGTCACCATTATATCAGCAATTTAAAAACTTGTTAGCGCTAAGCCCCTGGGCGCTTAGCTGGCGACTGAAACACTGCCTGATAGATCTGCTGCAATTCCCGACTTTATCTCATAAATCAGCAAGCGGTTTTCATCCACGGGACCTGGGCATTTCAAACCTGACGGGGCTATCACGAAACCTGACTGACCGTAATAAGACAAATCACCGACAAGCAAAACCAACCCATGTCCAAGCTTTTCAGCAACGCCAAGCGTGGTCGCTATTAGGCCACGCCCGACCCCCTTGCCCTGCCATTCAGAATTAACAACCAGCGGCCCAAGAAGTAGCGCAGGTGTCGCACCAATTTGAATTGGCCAATAGGCAATCCCACCAATCATTTCCTCACCCGAAATAGCGCAAAAATTCAATTCAGGAATTTGCTGATTGGTCTCACGCAATCTCTCAGCCATACGCACCACCCGACCCGGCCCTAAAATTCTAGATGTTAGGGATAATTTTTCATTTTCCAATTCAGATGGAGTTTGTTTAATTTCGAAAGCCATGAACGCGCCTTAAGCACCAAAAAGAAATCCAATATAGATTATATATGTTGCGAGAAATAATCCCCCAAAAACCCGACTTATGCCTTGCTGACAACTGAGAAGGAAAACTGTCAAACCGGAAACCCCAAGAAGCATCCAAATATCTATTAATAAGAAGTCAGGTGCAATCGCGATAGGATGCACCAATCCGGTAACACCTAAAATCAAAAGAATATTATAAATATTGCTCCCCACAATATTACCTACCGCCAGCGCTGCATGACCGCGCAATGCGGCAAGTATTGAAATTGCAAGTTCTGGCAGTGACGTTCCAATCGCGACGACCGTCAACCCGATAACGCCCTCTGAAACACCGAATTCCGTGGCAAGAATCACAGCACCTTTGACCAATAAATCCGCACCCCAGACAACTGCAATCGTCCCCAGCGCAAGTATAACGAGACAAACAAAGACACTTGCACCCGCCAGCGGGTTTTCAGAAACCTCTTGAGTGGCATCCTCATCACTACCCAGCCGATAAAGATAAACCGTGTAAAGCCCAATTACCCCAACCATGCCCACTGCAACCAAGCGGGTAATATCGCCGTAGAAAGCAACAAAACAGAAGCCCAATGTGACCAGCAACATAAATATGCCATCACGATTCAACTCTTTACCCTCTACAATAATTGGCTGAATCAAAGCCGAGATGCCAAGAACCAGCAACATGTTAGAAATATTACTGCCAATAATATTACCTACGGCAATATCTGGCTGACCTTGAAATGCTGCTTGAATAGACACGGTTAATTCAGGCGCCGACGTCCCAAAAGCAATAACCGTAAGACCTATAATGAGTGGTGGGACTTTGAGCCTGTCTGCCAGCGATACAGCACCAGAAACGAGTCCCTCGCCACCCCCGCCGAGAAGAACAAATCCACCAAGCACCAATAATATCGCTTCAAACATTGCCGATTGCGCCTGCTTCTAAAATTATCTTTCCAATGCGTATGCACCCTACATGCTATCGTTTTAAAGACCAATCACTATTGAAAAACAACCTTGAATTGCAAAAAATGACGCAGGCGTCATTTTTTAACTTGCGCTTATCACGAATTAGGCGTTATCCTCAAAAGAAAATTCAGGAGCATGATATGGAAAATCATAATCTCGAAGAAACGGAAATTACCGCCGACCTTGTTTATCAATCTGTAGACCCGTCTGACTTCAACGCTATGCTTGAAGTGGATCGTTATAATGACCGGACGACAGCTTTCGATAAAATCATTTCAGCAACGCATAATCATTTTTGGGATCCTATGGACACCAAATATATTGATTTTTCAGTGCCTTTCGATGTTGAGAATGAATATATGATAAACCCGGATCAGGATGTTGATCTTAGGGTCATTGGCGATTTACTGAACGAAAAAGATAAAATCAGATTGGTGAATATGAATGTTCACTGGTCGCTTTCCTCAATTCTCCACGGCGAACAAGGCGCTTTGAATCTGTCTTCAAGCCTCTGTCATATCCTGAAAGACCCAGGCGCGCAGGAATATGCCGCGAATCAAACACGCGAAGAAGCTAGGCATGTCGCCGGTTTCTCAAGATATATTCACGCCCGCTGGGGACAGCCTATGGTTGTCGGCCCCGCACTCGGTAACTTATTGAATGAACTTGTAAATTCCAAAGTTGTCTGGAAAAAACTCGTTGGCATGCAAATGCTTGTTGAAGGACTTGCCATGGGGGCTTTCGCCACCTTCTATCGTCAGGGTAATGACCCGCTTTTAACAAAGCTCATGCAACTTGTCATGACGGATGAGGCATTCCACCATAAATTTGGTAAAATTTGGGCTGATAGAACCATCCCTAATATTTCACCGGAAGAAAGAGACAAAATAGAAGACTGGTCGTGGGAGGTTTTCCATGTCCTTCTCTATAATCTTTCCAGCCCAGAGCAGAAAAAGCCCACATATGAAGCGCTAGGTCTCGACTGGAAAATGGTTCAGGAAAGGTTTATTGACGCTTTGACCAATGATGAAATCAGACGGCGCATGTCAGATAATGACAATATTTTCCGTGTGCTTGTCAAAACGCTTTTCAATGCCGGTATCATCACGGATCGCACAGCCTCTAAATATGCACCTTTTGTGGATTTATCTGAACTGGAAGCCGAAGGCACGTCCATGGTCGGAGATGAAATAGCCGAAGAAGGCATCAAATATCTTATGGCTATTAACGGAGATGACGGACCCGTCTTCAACTTTAGCCAAACAGCTGCAGAGTAAGACGGATATCCTCCGAGCCTTTTTGACGCAGGTTTTTTATAATTTTAAATGATAGGCTACATGCTTGTCATATATGCACGTTGTCTGCCATTATTTTGGACATTATACGATGGCGTGTAAAGCTAAGTACGGGAGGTAAATTTATGAGTAACCTTGAAAAATTCAGAGATGAAACTAGAGCTTGGCTTGAAGAAAATTGTCCTGCCTCTATGCGCACACCTATGCCTGATTTTGCTAGTGGAGGGGATGAACAACCTTGGGGCGGTCGTAACGCTTCTTATCCCAATCCAGACACTAAGGTTTGGATGGATAGAATGGCCGAAAAAGGATGGACAGCACCAACATGGCCTGTTGAATATGGCGGTGGTGGCCTAACCAAAGAGGAAAATAAAATCCTCCAACAAGAGCTAAGGCGCATTGATGCTCGTCCATGTTTGCTGAGTTTTGGTATCTGGATGCTTGGTCCTGCTTTATTAGAATTTGCTTCAGAGGAACAGAAACAAAAATACCTTCCGCCCATCGTGCGCGGCGAAATCCGTTGGTGTCAGGGGTATTCTGAGCCGGGTTCGGGTTCAGATCTTGCTGGCCTTCAAACAAAGGCAGAAGATATGGGCGATCATTATCTCGTTAATGGTCAAAAAGTATGGACGAGTTACGCTAATAAAGCCGATTGGATTTTTTGCCTCGTGCGAACTGATACTAGCGTCAAACATGATGGCATTTCATTTTTATTGATTGATATGGAAACTGAAGGTGTTGAAGCCAGACCAATTAAACTCATCTCCGGCAGTTCACCATTCTGTGAGACCTTCTTGACAGATGTTAAAGTACCAAAAGAAAACTTAGTCGGGGAGTTGAATAAGGGATGGACTATCGCCAAGCGTCTGCTGGAGCACGAAAGAGCTATGATTTCAGAAATGAATATGGGCGCTGGCGAGGCCTCACTTGGCGGCATGGAGGAACTGGCAAAAGAAGTCTTTGGCGAGTTAGACGGCATGATTGCCCACCCGACCCTCCGCGACACGGTTACTAGACACAAAATGGATGAAGAGGCATTCGGCCTAACCCTCCGCCGTACAGGTGAATTGGCTAAAGCTGGTCATGGTATTGGGGCTGAAGCCTCTATTTTTAAGTATTACGGCTCAGAGATGAATAAGCGTCGTTTTGAAATACTACTTGAGCTTCTCGGAACCGATGCACTTACCACTGAAGGCGAAGGTCATAATCAAGACGTGATGAGCATTTCGCCACAATGGCTGCGTTCAAAAGGGAACTCTATTGAGGGCGGCACGACAGAAGTACAGCTTAACATTATCGCCAAGCGGGTGCTTGATCTTCCTGAAGGGGGTCAGGCCTAATGACAACCGCGAACACCGAACAACCCAAAACAGACTTCATCCTTAGTGAAGAACAAACAATGTTGCGCGACACAGCAAAACAGTTTTTCTCCGAGCAAGTGCCAATTAGTAATCTGCGTAAACTTCGCGATGAGGAGAGCGTAGACGGCATTGACCGCGAGGTCTGGAAACAAGCAGCAGAGTTAGGTTTGGCGGGTATTCTTATTCCCGAAGCCTATGGTGGAACGGATTTTGGCGTCACTGGTATGGGTCTGGTAATGGAGGAAGCTGGGCGAACTCTTGCATCTACCCCACTTTTTTCCAGTTCGATTTTATCAACACTTATTCTGCTTGAAGCAGCTTCAGAAAATCAGAAACAAGCCATTCTTCCAGCTATTGCTGCAGGTGAAATGATTGTCGCGGTAGCCCTTGAAGAGTCAGGCCATCATAACCCTGCAGCTGTTTCGATGAGTGCCGAGAAAAAAGACGGTGGTTTTGTTCTCAACGGGCGCAAAACCTTTGTGCTCGATGGTCATATTGCTAATAAATTGATTATCGTGGCACGCAGTAGTGGTCAAAAAGGCGATATAAATGGCCTCTCCCTTTGTCTGGTCGATGCCGACGCAGAGGGCTTGAAAGTTTCACGCTCCAAAATGGTCGACTCCAGAAATAGTTCTGAAGTCACCTGTGAAAACCTTACTGTCTCTGACGATATGGTTATTGGCACGATTGATGATGGTGCCGCACCTCTTGAGCGCGCGCTGGATCAAGCCCGCATACTGTTGTCTGCTGAAATCTTGGGTGGCGTCAATGAAGTTTTTGAACGCACGCTTGAATATCTCAAAGAACGCAAACAATTTGGTGTGCCGATTGGGAGTTTTCAGGCTCTACGCCATCGCGCATCAGCCATGTTTAGTGAAATCGAAATTTGCAAAGCGGTTGTAACTTTTGCACTTTCCCAAAGTGATAAAAAAAGCAATCAGATTGCCCGTCTGGCAAGCTTAACAAAAGCGCGCCTCGGAGAAGCGTCAACTTTAGTAACGAATGAAGGTCTGCAAATGCATGGTGGGATTGGCATGACGGATGATGTTGATATCGGCCTATTTATGAAAAGAGCGCGCGTTCAGTTACAGCTTTTAGGAGACCCGCGCTTTCACCGTGAGCGGTATGCCCGCCTCAATGGTTACTAGACTTTGACTTGTATATCCAGTTATTGAGGTAGACTTTCCAAAAGCCCACCAAACCTATAAATCCATATATCCTGTACAGATAGGGCAATTTGCCCCTTTTGTGTCGTTGATGTCAGTGGTATAAAGCAATTTCAAATACAAATATCGGGGTAAATTTATGTCTGATGAGAATGAAGAACGTGAACGCATAACTGTTTTAGCCAAGGATTTCACCCCTGCTGCTATGGAATTCCACAGAAGCCACATGGCTGAAAAAGGCTATCGTATGGAAGGCAGTATTGTTCAAAGGCGTTTTCAGATGCTTGAGGGCCTGCAAGAGCCTCATGATCTTTTCGAGGGAGAGCCCTTTTACGCCGTGACATTTGTGCGCGATAGAGACTAACCCAGAAACCCAAACTGCGGCATAAAGACTGTTATCGATATCTTACTTGCCCGTCACAGTTACAGCATTTACTTTAACAAAAAAATTTAACGTAAAAGTTTTGGTATAATGAACTACGACAGATATTTTAATAGAGCCTTAGAAGCACTTCACGAAGAAGGGCGATATAGGATTTTTACAGACCTCGCCCGTCAAGTTGGACGTTTTCCTAAGGCTCTGGATTATTCTCATAATCCGCCTCGTGAAATAACCGTCTGGTGTTCAAATGACTATCTTGGCATGGGCCAAAATCAGCATGTTACCACAGCCATGAAACATGCCATTGAAACCTTGGGTGCAGGTGCAGGCGGCACACGCAATATCTCTGGCACACATCACCTCATCATCGAACTTGAGACAGAACTTGCCGACCTCCACAATAAAGAAGGCGCACTTGTTTTCACATCTGGCTATGTATCCAATGAAGCTACTATTTCAACGCTTGGCCGTGTCCTTCCGGACTGCCTGATACTTTCTGATGAACTAAACCACGCATCCATGATTGCCGGTGTGAAGAACTCCGGCGCGACCAAGCGCATCTGGCGCCACAATGATTTGGAACATCTTGAGCAGTTGCTGAAAGAGGCTGGTGAGTTACGTCCAAAACTTATTGCCTTTGAAAGCGTCTATTCCATGGATGGCGATATTGCCCCAATCAAGGAAATCTGTGACCTTGCAGAGCGTTATAACGCCCTCACTTATCTAGATGAGGTTCATGCTGTTGGTATGTATGGCAAACGGGGCGGCGGCATTGCCGACCAGTTAGAGCTAATGGAGCGGGTCGATATTATCGAAGGTACGCTTGCGAAAGCTTTTGGTATTATGGGTGGATATGTAACCGCGAGTTCCACTATAATTGACACAATACGCTCCTATGCCCCAGGCTTTATCTTCACCACCTCATTGCCTCCAGCCATTGCCGCCGGGGCAACCGCGAGTATTCGTCACCTCAAAACAGCCAATGATTTGAGAGAAAAACATCAGGAACAAGTCGCTAAGCTTAAAGCCAAACTTACAGAAGCGAAATTGCCGATTTTACCAACGGAAACCCATATTGTGCCACTTATGGTTTGCGACCCCGTACTATGTAAAGCCGCTTCTGATCGTCTTATGGAAAAGCATGGTATTTACATTCAGCCAATCAATTACCCGACGGTTACTAGAGGCACTGAACGCCTAAGGATTACTCCGTCGCCTCTGCATGATGACGCTATGATTGACGAGTTGGTAAATGCAGTAACCGAAGTCTGGGAAGCGTTGGATATTGCGTCTTTGACCAAGGGGCGTCTGGCTGAAGCTATTTGAGTAAATGTTACCTGATACGCATCCTGATGTCGCCTATGGAAAAACCGGACTATTGCTGGTCAATCTCGGTACACCCGACAGCCCCGACACAAAAGGACTGCGCCCTTATCTCAAGCAATTTCTCAGCGATAAGCGTGTTATTGAAGCCCCGTCTATCATCTGGCAGCCAATTTTACGTGGCATAATTTTAAACACGCGCCCGCGTAAATCTGCACGCGCATATGCAAAAATCTGGGACTCCGAAACACATGAAAGCCCCTTAAGACGATATACACGCGAACAAGCCGAAGGCATCAGCAAGCTGTATAAAAAAGAAAAATCGATGTGCAGGTTACCTGGGCAATGCGTTATGGAAATCCATCAATTGCCGAAGGCCTTGAGAGCCTCCGCGCTGACGGTTGCACTCAAATTTCTGTGATATCGCTTTATCCGCAATATAGCGCCAGCACGACTGCCAGCGTGAATGACGAGGTTTTCCGTTGTCTGCTTAAGATGCGCTGGCAACCCGCTTTACGAACTGCCGGCCCTTGGCATGACCACCCGTCCTATATTGATGCTTTGACGAAATCGGTCAAAAAGCACATCTCGAAGTTAGATTGGAAACCTGATTATCTTATCGCTTCCTTTCACGGCCTTCCCGTTGCCTATTTTGAGAAAGGTGATCCCTATCATTGCCATTGCGCCAAAACCGCCCGTCTATTGCGTGAAAAACTCGGCATGAGTGAGGATAATTTCAAGCTGACATTCCAATCGCGATTTGGCCCTTCAAAATGGCTTGAACCTTATACCGAAACGACCCTTCGTGAACTTGGTGAAGCAGGTTATAAAAATATTGCCGTTATTACGCCAGGATTTATCTCTGACTGTGTTGAAACACTCGAAGAAATTGCTATTGAGGCACGCGAAACTTTTATTGAGGCGGGTGGTGAAAACTTTACAACCGTCCCATGTCTCAATAGTTCACCAGAAAGTGTTAAACTTTTAGCTCAATTAGCACATGCTGAACTTGCGGGATGGATTGCCTAATTAAATTTACCCGACTTGTATTTCCTCATTGTTCACGGTAATGGAATAAATATGAAAGATTATTGGTACCCGCTGCTTACATTACCCGTTACCCAGAAAGAAATTTTGCTTCTTATACTGGCTGTATTACTCATGGGCCTATTTCGAAGACCAAGTAATCCGTTATTAGCGGCTTTAATAGCAGTTTCCTTCACCTTGATAGCCAAATCGATTTTATTTAATTTGAGACCTGACGGGGATCTTCAAACCCTTGATATGCTGTCTTTTTTGCTTTCCGTCTCACTTGGAGAAATACTTTCACGCTATCTTGTGTTGTTACTCGGCGTTATTATTTTTCGTAGGCTCGTTAAGCAATTCCTCCCTCGCAAATTTTTTTCAAGAAATTAATTGGACTTTTACTATAGGTGATCTAACTCTATTGTGGGTGCGCCTAACTAAAAGCGGCTTGATGGCATCCTTCCGCTCTTTAAGCACTCCCAAATATTGGGGGCACGGAGAATACAATGAATACTGGTATCGTTAAATGGTTCAACACCGTCAAGGGTTATGGCTTTATCACACCCGATGATGGGACACCTGATGCTTTTGTGCATATTACTGCAGTACAAGAATCTGGATTACGTCTGATTGTTGAGGGCCAAAGATTAAAATACCAAATGATCGAGAGTAAAAACGGCAAACTTGCCGCAGGAAATCTCGAACTTGTCGGGGAAGAACAAGAGGCTGTTTAGTTTAGAGCTAAACCTGTTTATTTTGTCTCTATAATAAATATGATACAATCTCATTAAATATGAGGTTGTGTCATTTCCCTTTATCCTACAGAAGAACAGGTCAACGCCTTAAAGGCAGGTAACAGCAACGATAAAGTTGTAATGCTAAATCTGCTTTTATTTAAAAACCAAGCATCCTATGCAGAATACGGAAAGCGTGTAGAGGCCATCTTGCCTGATTATGATGGGCAAATTTTGTTTAGAGGCGCTGTACGAAGCGTATTCATCGGTGAAAATGTTCCAAAATTCTAGGCAGTCCTACTTGTTGAATATGCCAATCATACCAAATTTCTTATAATGACAAGTTCAGACGCATATTTAAGCTTTCACCATTTTCGGGAAGAAGGTCTCGAAAGCCAATGGCTCTTATCCCTCTCCCCTTTCTAATCACACCACGCTTCATAGATATAAACTTATAGACATTATGAAAAAAATTGAGATTTACACGACGAATACATGCCCCTTCTGTTTTGCAGCAAAAGACCTTTTGACCAAGAAAAACTTAGCCTTTACTGAAGTGGATTTATCCGGCGATGCCCCTGGCCGTGCAGCACTTAAAGACCGGCTAAATGGGCTAACCTCAGTGCCTCAAATTTTCATCGGCGAGGCACATATTGGTGGTTGTGATGACCTTTATGCGCTTGAAAATACAGGCGAATTGGACACACTCCTCTCTGAGTGAATTTGCTACATTATTTGACAGATAATTCCGTATATCTGTTGACCTGAACATTTAATAGCAGTCCCATACCAAACATCACAGTCATCATGGATGTCCCGCCATAAGACATTAGCGGCAACGGCACGCCCACAACCGGAAGCAACCCTATAACCATCGCAACATTCACAAACAAATAGATAAAAAACGAAACACTAATACTCATTGCCAAGATACGGGCAAAAGCACTACGAGCTTGAGTGGCGATAAGATAACCCATCAGCAAGATTATCAAATACATCACCAACAAAATTAAGGCTCCGTAAAGCCCCATTTCTTCTGCATACATCGTGAAGATAAAATCCGTATGCTTTTCCGGCAGAAAATTTAGATTACTTTGCGTGCCCTGCATGAAACCTTTGCCGGTTAGTCCACCTGAGCCGATGGCAATTTTGGACTGAAGAATGTGATACCCGGAACCGAGCGGATCTGTATTGGGGTCAAGAAACGTCAAAACCCGTTTCTTCTGATAATCCAGCAACATATTCCATGTTATCCAGCCTGCTGGTATGAGGGCTAATCCACCGGCGAAAAAATAACGCCAACTTAAACCAGCAAGGAAAAGAACACTCACCCCGGTCAAAGAAAAGAGAACAGATGTGCCAAGATCAGGTTGTTTGAAAATAAGAAATGCAGGAACAATAATCATCAAAAGCGGCAATGCCAGCCATTGTGGGCGGGATATATGTTCAAATGGTAGATTATGATAATAACGCGCCAGTGCCAGCATCAGGCCCACACGCATAGGCTCGGATGGTTGAATCGTCACCAATCCCAAATCCAGCCATCTTTTTGCACCCATCATCTGGTCACCCAAAAATTCAACCGATAACAGAGCGAGTAAACCAATCACATAAACAAAATAGGCTATGCGAAACCAAAACTTAATATCAAGAATCGCTACGGTAATCATAAAGGCCAGCCCAACAATCAGACGGATCAAATGACGGATTGACCAAGGCTCAAAGCCATCTGCAACCGAATATAACATCATCACCCCAATCAAGCTGATAGAGGTAATAAGAGCCACAAGGAGCCAATTTAACGATGCCAAACGCCCTTGAAACGAATTAAGCCGCGGAGAAAGAAACTGACTCATGCTGTACCCGCCGTATTTTTTTTCGTCTTATTGAACTTAGCGCCGCTCGCGGTTTTGATTTTGAGCGGCTGGCGATCACGTTCCAGAGCCATTTTTAAGAGTTTCTGTGCGATTGGAGCCGCAACTTTTGACCCACTCCCACCATGCTCAACAACTACGGCGACAGAATATTTTGGATTTTTAACAGGCGCAAAACCTATAAAGAGAGCATGGTCACGCAAATGCCAATCAAGCTCCTCATTTGGAATAATGCCCGACTCGCGCTCATCCTTACTAATTCGGCGTACTTGAACCGTACCCGTTTTACCTGCAGATGCAACACCACTGAGATTAAAACGAGATCCGAAAGCCGTACCATCCGGATCATTCACAACACTCGTCATGGCTTTATGCATTAATTTGAGATGCGCCGGATCAACTTGAATGTCATTATTTTCGGCCCCATTGGCATCAACTGAAACAAGGTCATCATTGGTATTAGAAGCATTTTGAGGATTCATCAAAAGCTGAGGCGTGACGGCCTTACCACCATTGGCGAGGCGCGCAGTCATAACCGCAAGCTGAATTGGCGTAACCAGCATATAACCCTGCCCGATACCAGCAATAAGAGTTTCACCTGTTTGCCATGCAGCATCCAGATTGGCGCGCTTCCAGTCTCGGCCAGGAATAAGACCTTTTTTCTCCCCAAATGCCCCAGGAATAGACGGCCTACCCAGCCCAAACTTCTTGGCAACCCTTTCAATCGGATCAATGCCGAGGCGTCGCGCTAATTCATAGAAATAAACATCACAGGAATTTGTGATGGCATCATGCATGTTCATAGGACCATGCCCTTCATGCTCCCAACAATGGAACGTATCGCCGCCAAGCTCATATTGACCTTCACAGACAATCTTTTCTTCTGGGGTAATAACTTTCTCTTCCAACCCAGCTATAGCGATAAGCATCTTGACCGTCGAACCGGGCGCATACTGGCCCGCAATCGCCTTATTGATAAGAGGTTTTCGCTGATCATCCAGCAAGCCATCCCATTCTTTTTGGCTGAGACCTACTGTAAATTGATTAGGGTTGAATGTCGGCGCAGAAGCAATAGTCAAAACTTCACCGCTATTCACATCCATCATAACAACAGAACCGCTTTGCTCACCCAGTAAGCTAATAGCTTCGTTTTGCAGAGCGCTATCCATAGACATCGTCAAATCTGCGCCTTGGATTCCTGGGTTGCGCGCCAGTTCCCGGATGACACGACCAACATTATTAACCTCAACACGACGACTGCCTGCCGAACCACGAAGCTTGTCATCAAATTGTTTTTCAACACCACTTTTACCGATCCGGAAGCCGGGCACTTTAAGCAGTGGATCATCTCTCCGCAGATCACGCCCATCAGGTCGCCCAACATAGCCGACCATATGTGAAAAAATATCGTCTTGAGGATAATACCGAAGTTTACCAACTTGTGGCTCCACGCCGGGCAGGTGAGGCAGATTTAGGTTAATAGCAGCGAATTGCTCCCATTCGAGATTCTCAGCTACTGTAAATGGAACGAACCCTCGGCTTCTAGGAATATCCCTTAATAAACGCTTGCGGCGCGACGGTGAAATAGGCACCAACTTCTCAAGGACCCGCAAAGTTTCAATCGGGTCTTTGGTTTGCTCGGGAATCATGACCACTTGAAAATTGGGACGGTTGGTTGCAATTTCTTGACCGTAGCGATCAAGAATTCTGCCGCGCAAGGGCGCGATAAGACCAATATTGACACGGTTATTTTCTGCCAGAATGCCATATTGGTCCGCCTGAGTTACCTGCAAATATTGCAAACGAGCTGCCAACAGACCAAATAGGCCAAGTTGACCTACTCCCAAAATCATGGCGCGGCGGGAAAATATCTGAGTATCTGGTTCGTAAGAATACATGCCGCCTATCCCCTCAAACCTGACGGAAATACGAGATTATCGATTATTTCAAACAGTCGATAAAAAGGAATAAAGCAAATTATTGTTGCTAAACAGGGCACGATAATCGTTTTTACCGCTGGGAAAGAACCGTGAGAATACCATGCCAAAAAGAAAACGATGAAATATAAGAAAATCATAACCAAGGAAAAAAATGCCAATTTAGCTGTCAGCCCGCTATTTAACAAAGTGGTTCGCTGAGCAATGACAAAATAATGCAAACCCAAATAGATAAGAAAGCCTACACCAATAGGTGAGATCAATAATAAGTCAGCAAATAGCCCAATAAAAAAAAGCGAATATATTGAAAGTCGCTCTGGGTCACTCAAACTCCAGTAAAATATAGCTATGGAAATGATTGATGGATGGGGAATGACACTAAAAATTTGAATTAATGGCACTTTTGAAAACAGAATAACAAAAACTGCGATGGCTAAGGTGAATAAAGTCAAAGCAAAACGATTACCCTCCGAGGAGCGTGCAATTATCTGACGATAATTTTTTTCTCTAAAACTCATTTCTACCACTTAACCAGTTATGGACTTTCGATTTTATTATTGGTCTGTTGCCCCTCGCTGTTTTGAGGCGCTATTTTAAGAGCTTCAGGGAGTTGCGTTTCCTCTTCAGGAGCTTCAACAAATTTATAGTCCAGAACACGCACATAATTCATATTCGAGATTTTCTCTCTCAGCTTCACACGGGCTTGTCCCTGACGATTGACGTCTACGGTCCCAATTATCAGCCCCGGAGATATGCGCCCCCCGTAACCAGAGGTTACGACACGCGCTCCTTTTTCAGGAACTTCTTTGTCATCATAAAAATTGAGAATGGGTTCATTAGTATTATCCCCAGTCAAAATTGCCTGCAAGCCTGAAGGCTCAATTTGAACAGGAATACGGCTGTTTAGATCGGTAAGCAAAAGCACACGACTGGATGAATTGCCAACCGAAACAACTTGCCCAATAAACCCTGAAGCCCCAAAGACTGCCTGACCAACCCGAATTCCATCATCTTCCCCTGAATTAATCAAAACTGTTCTAACAAATGGACCACCTAAATCTGCAACAACTCTGGAAGTTTTGAAATTATATTGACCATCAATTTTGACATTTAATAGTTTCTCATATCGCACTATTTTTGCCTCAAGGCGTAACGCGCGATCCTCCCAGGCAAGAAGTTCATTTAACTGAGCTTTAAGTTTGGCGTTTTCATTTATAAGATCTGTGTAATCCGTCAGAGCGCTACTGGTACGGCGTAAGGCTACGACAGGACGCCCCATAAACTCTGTGATAGGTGCAATCAGATCATAGGTAACTTGGCGTATCGACGTTAAAAGCCTTGGACCGCTTTCAGTAATGTAAATCAGCAAAAGGGCCAATATAACAAGAAACAAGACGGACCCGCGACCGGATATTCCCCCCTTACGTCCTATGCCTTTATTATCTAATGACATAAGCCTTCTCGAAACTTAGTAAACGCTTGATAAGACGTGTTTCATAGTTTTGATATGCTCAAGCGCTCTCCCTGTCCCTAATGCCACACAGGAAAGCGCTTCATCGGCAATGCTCACAGGCAGTCCGGTTTCATCACGTAAAACCTTGTCTAAATTTTTTAGCAAAGCCCCTCCGCCAGTAAGAATAATACCCTTATCGACTATGTCGGCTGCGAGTTCTGGTGGAGTGGCTTCTAAAGCAACTTTTACGGACTCAATAATTTGACCAACAGGCTCGGAGAGGCTTTCAACAATTTCACTTTGTGAAATAGCAACCTCACGCGGCACACCATTCATCAAGTCTCGGCCCTTTATATTTATACTCACACCTTTACCATTGTCCGATATAGCAGCTGAACCAACTTCTTTTTTAATACGCTCGGAACTGGACTCACCTAGCAAAAGATTATGATGACGTCGGATATATGCGATGATTGCCTCATCCATTTTATCGCCACCTACACGTACTGAACGTGAATACACGATGCCGCCTAGAGACAGAACAGCAATCTCGGTAGTACCTCCACCAATATCAACAATCATAGATCCGGTAGGTTCCGTTACTGGCAGACCTGCTCCAATGGCAGCAGCCATTGGTTCTTCAATTAAATATACACGTCTGGCCCCTGCAGAAAGAGCACTTTCCTGAATAGCACGACGCTCAACTCCAGTAGCTCCGGAAGGTACACAAATAACCACTTGAGGATTTGCAAATGTTCTACGGTTATGTACTTTGCGGATAAAGTGCTTAATCATTTCCTCAGCTACATCGAAATCTGCAATTACCCCATCACGCATCGGTCGAATAGCTTGAATATTTCCTGGCGTCCGCCCGAGCATAAGTTTAGCCTCGTCACCAACAGCTAAAAGCTGACTTCTGCCTGCATTGTTAAAAATTGCTACCACTGATGGTTCATTAAGAACAATGCCACGCCCTTTAACATAAACCAGCGTATTAGCTGTTCCTAAATCAATTGCCATATCGGCGGAAAACATTCCCAGAAAATTATCAAGCATATCTTATATCCAGTTTTACTTATTTGAATTAAACCCTTAGCGTCAGCTTAACATAGTGTCCAGCATTGCCTCAAATTTGTAACGCAGCGATATCATCCGGCGCCTGACGCAACCTTTTGACACTCAGCTTGTTCAACGCACTTACATAGGCTTTTGCAGAAGCGACAAGCGTATCGGTATCAATACCGCGACCTGTAACCGTTTTACCGTCCTCTTCAAGACGCACGCTCACCTCTGCCTGCGCATCCGTCCCCTGCGTAACCGCATGCACCTGATAAAGATGCAAGCGAGCCTTTGCCGGAATCAACTCTTTAATCGCATTAAAGGTCGCATCAACCGGACCATCGCCAGTGCTTTCAGCACGCTGTATCTCACCATCAATTTCAAGTTCGAGCTCCGCTTTTTGCGGCCCTTTAGTGCCGGCAACAACCTGCAAGGACATCACTTTGATGCGGTCATTACTATGCGCGACCTCATCGTCAATAAGCGCAACAATATCATCATCAAAAACATGCTTCTTACGGTCTGCCAAATCCTTAAACCGCTGGAAGGCATCCTGAATCTGATTATCCGAAAGACTATACCCCAAAGCCGTGATTTTTTCGCGGAAGGCATGGCGACCCGAATGTTTACCCATAACCAACGAAGATTTGTTGATACCCACCGTCTCTGGCAACATTATCTCATAGGTTTGATTGTTTTTCAGCATGCCATCCTGATGGATACCGCTTTCATGTGCAAAGGCATTTTTACCGACAATAGCTTTATTATATTGCACGGGGAAAGCTGTGACATTGGAAACCAGCTTTGAAGCTCTTGCGAGATGCGTTGTCTCAATCTGAGTCCATTGTGGCATTAAATCCGAACGTACATTCAAGGCCATGACAATTTCTTCCAGTGCTGCATTACCAGCACGTTCACCCAGCCCGTTAATCGTGCATTCAACCTGTCGGACACCAGCCTGAATACCAGCGAGCGAATTAGCGACCGCAAGACCCAAATCATTATGGCAATGCGTGGACAAGACCACCTGATCGATATTCGGCACGCGGTCTTTCAGCATGGTAATAATCTCGATATATTCCTGCGGCAGGGTGTAGCCAACAGTATCGGGAATATTGATAGTGGTCGCTCCAGCTTTAATCGCCACCTCTACACATTGACAAAGAAAATCTCTATCTGTACGGGTCGCATCCTCAGCTGACCATTCAACGTCATCTGTGTAACCACGCGCATGGTCAACACTGAAGGCCACGGCCTCAAGAACGGCCTCAGGTTCCATTTGCAATTTATGCTTCATGTGAACTGGGGATGTCGAAATAAAGGTATGGATCCGCATATTTTCAGCGGGTTTCAATGCTTCTGCCGCGCGGTCAATATCTTTCGCACCAGCGCGGGAAAGACCGCAAACCGTCGCTTTTTTAACTAATTTTGAAACTTCTTGAACTGCTTCAAAATCACCATTTGAAGCAATCGGAAAACCAGCCTCAATAACATCGACACTCATTGCGTCTAATGTTTCAGCAATCTGAAGTTTTTCTTCCAGCGACATGGATGCGCCTGGGGACTGCTCGCCATCTCTCAGGGTTGTATCAAATATCAACACGCGGTCGGAACTGTCGCGTATCTCTTGAGTATTTTCTTCACTAATATTTCGTGTCATCGTTTTAATCCTTCAATTTAGCCCTAAGCCGGGCCAGGTAATCATAATTTCCAAAATGACCCCTGAGCGTCCGGCATTGCCTGCCTTGACCTCAGGGGCTGATTAGGAGATGACCTGCTGAAATTGATAGTAATGACGTTCTCAAACAAATAAAGGATAGCGCAAAGCCTTTGGTAGGCACATGGGCAATACCGTTGAAATGCGCAGATATATTTGTATTTATGAACATCATAAAAAACCAATTCAGATAAACTGACCAAAATATTGTTTATACATGGAAAATAAGGATTGCAAGCAACTTTATTTACTCCCAAGTTTTTTATGAACCCGTATTCCCAGAAAGTACCGGTCGCAAAGACCTAACCCGTGAAATGATAAAATCCATGACCGTTCGGACATGAGGAAACTGAGCCAAATCACGCCGCGCCAACAACCAGAGTTCCAAAGATCCAACCATCTCGGGGCCCGCAACTTTCTGCAATTCTGGTTCAGCATCCGCCATGATGCAGGGCAAGGCTGAAAACCCCATATTTTCTTTGACCATTTGCAGTCTGGCTCTGTCCCCTGCGGCGCGCGTCACGAGTTTCATAGATTTCTCAACACGGGATAAAAACCAAACAGGGCCAGTTGGCATGGCATCTTCATCAAAACCGATGAGTGGTTCATCTGCTAACTTCTCTGGACTCGTAATTTCAACACCATCATTAAACGATGCAGCGCGATCTTGGTGTGCATAAAGGCCAAAAGCTAAATCCCCGAGTTTGCGAACCAACATATCTCCTTGCGTTGGTCGCGCCATACGGATAGCCAAGTCAACATCCCTCAACACTGGATTCTGAACAGAAATACCTTGAAGCTGGGATATTTCACCTAATAAGTTTAACTCAATATCTGGATATTTATCGGCAAATTCACACATCCCGCCCGCCAATACGGTGCCTGTGATAGTCTCAGGCGCACTGACCTTTACTCGTCCCTTAGCACCGGCATGGGCCGCCTGAAAATCACGCTGAAGGCTAGATAGTCGCTGATCTACGGGCAGTAACAACTCCTGCAAAACCAGACCTTCTTTTGTCAGGTGATAACCAGAGCGCGTACGGTCAAAAAGGCGCGCTGACAGTGCATCTTCAAGGCTTGCAATGCGGCGCAATACCGTCGTTGTATTGACGGTTAAGTCGCGCGCGGCAGCCGATAGCGTACCATTGGAGGCCACAGAAAGAAAAAACCTTAAATCATCCCAATCAAGTCTTCGCATAATTGCAAGATAACAAGTTTATTTATGCAAAACTACAATTATGCAATGCAATATTTGCGCAAACAAAAAAGGCCGCAAAATTGCTGCCTTTTCCGAAAATAGTGTAAATCAGGCCTAAAATAGCCTGATTTTGGCGAAATAACTTAGTTTTTGGTTTGATCAACCAATTTATTAGACGAAATCCATGGCATTTTTTCACGCAAATTAGCGCCAACTTCTTCAATTGGGTGTGCTGCCATATCCTCACGGAACTTCTTGATTTCTTCCTGACCACCCTGCATCCAACGATTGGTGAACTTGCCTGACTGAATATCCTCCAAAATAAGCTTCATTTCAGCTTTGGTGTCAGACGTCACAACACGCGGGCCGGAAACATATTCACCAAACTCAGCCGTGTTTGAAATAGAGTAATTCATATTAGCGATGCCACCTTCATAAATCAGGTCAACAATGAGCTTGACCTCGTGGAGACATTCAAAATAAGCCATTTCAGGCGGATAACCTGCCTCAACAAGCGTTTCATAACCGGCTTTAATCAGTTCGACGACACCACCGCAGAGAACCGCTTGCTCACCAAAGAGATCCGTTTCGCACTCATCTCTGAAATTGGTTTCAATAATTCCTGAGCGACCACCACCCAGCCCACAGGCATAAGACATAGCAATATCACGCGCTGTACCAGAAGCATCCTGTTGCACAGCGACCAGACATGGTACGCCGCCACCCCGCAGATACTCGCCACGCACCGTGTGACCCGGACCTTTTGGCGCAACCATGAGAACATCAAGATCAGCACGCGGCTCAATCAGGTTAAAGTGAATGGACAGTCCATGAGCAAACATTAAAGCCGCACCCTCACGGATATTGTTGGCGATATGCGTATTATAAATATCTTTTTGCAGTTCATCTGGAGTCAGAATCATGACGATATCAGCCCAGGCTGCTGCGTCAGCGATTGATTTCACCTCAATACCCTCGGCCTGTGCTTTAGCAACGGAAGACGAATCAGGCCGTAATCCAACACAAATCTCAGCAACACCACTATCCCGCAAGTTTAGTGTATGTGCATGGCCCTGAGAGCCATAACCGATAACGGCAATCTTTTTGGATTTAATAAGGTCTGTGTCCGCATCGCGGTCATATAGCATATCCATTTTTGTCTCCTCGTCTGGTCTTTATATTTTCAGTAGATTTATAGGTAATTATCTGAATTTGAAAGCTAATGATGTAAAGCTTTTACATTGCTTCCGGCCCACGAGCAATCGCCGCAATGCCAGTTCTTGAAACTTCTTTTAGACCCAAAGGACGCATGAGATGAACAAATGCATCAATTTTAGATTTTGCGCCAGTCAGTTCAAACACAAATGATTCATGCGTGGTATCTACAACGCGCGCCCTGAAGCTTTCAGACACGCGCAGGGCCTCAACCCTTTTTTCTCCGATACCCGCAACTTTAACAAGCGCCATTTCTCGCTCTATTGCTTCAGCCTCAACGGTTAAATCCGTGACGCGGCTGACCGGCACAATGCGACTTAGCTGAGCTTTAATTTGTTCAATCACCATAGGCGAACCACTGGTCACAATTGTGATGCGCGACATGTGCGCTTCGCCGTCAACTTCGGCAACGGTCAGGCTTTCAATATTATAGCCGCGTCCTGAGAACAAGCCGATGACTCGCGCCAACACCCCGGCAGCATTTTCCACCAAAACTGAAAGCGTGTGCGCTTCAATAGATTGATCATTCATCATACGAGTGCCTTGCCCTCTTCGGAAACCTCAACATCTGCTGGCTCTCCGGCGAGTATCATTTCATTATGCGCTTTACCTGACGGGATCATCGGGAAGCAATTTTCATCTTTAGAAACAACACAATCAAAAATAACTGGACCCGGCGTATTAATCATTTGCGTAATCGCCTCATCCAGCTCACCGGGGTTGGTCGCCCGTATCCCAGTCGCACCATACGCTTCAGCAAGCTTTACAAAATCGGGCAACGCCGCGGAATAGCTGTGCGAATAACGTCCGCCATGCAACAACTCCTGCCACTGACGCACCATGCCCATATATTCATTATTCAAAATAAATATTTTAACCGGCAAATTATATTGAACCGCAGTCGACATTTCCTGCATATTCATAAGGACGGAGGCCTCGCCAGCAATATCGATAACCAACGCTTCTGGATGTGCAATTTGAGTCCCAATGGCTGCTGGCAAGCCATAGCCCATTGTTCCCAGCCCCCCCGAAGTCATCCAGCGGTTAGGCTCTTCAAAATGGAAATGCTGGGCCGCCCACATTTGATGCTGCCCCACTTCCGTAGAAATATAAACATCTTTGCCTTTGGAAAGCTCATAGAGCCTCTGAACGGCATATTGCGGCTTGATGATGGTGTCACTTTTTTCAAAGCCGAGAGAGTTAACCTTTCGCCAGCCGTCAATTTCTTGCCACCAATCTGCAATCGCTTTTTTATCTGGGGAACAGGCCGTTTCCTTCCAGATACGGATCATATCTTCCAAAACATGGGCGACATCACCGACAATCGGTACATCAACGTGAACGGTTTTATTGATGGATGACGGGTCGATATCGACATGAATTTTTTTCGAATTTGGTGAAAATGCATCAAGCCGACCCGTAATCCGGTCATCAAAGCGTGCACCAATATTAATCATGACATCACAATCATGCATCGCCATATTCGCTTCATAAGTGCCATGCATGCCGAGCATGCCGAGCCATTGGTCGTCACTGGCAGGAAACGCTCCCAGCCCCATAAGCGTTGAAGTAATTGGATAGCCCGTGAGACCAACAAACTCTCGCAATAATTTACTAGCCACTGGGCCGGCATTGATCACACCGCCACCGGTGTAAAAAACTGGCTTTTTAGCAGAAGCAATTAGTTCTGCGGCTTCACGAATACCATTCAAATCGCCTTTTTTGGGCGGTTGATAGCTGACCTTGGAGACTTTCTCGGGTGACATATAAGCCCCGGGCGCAAATTGGATGTCTTTCGGAATATCAATCACAACAGGGCCAGGCCGACCGGAAGTTGCGATATAAAATGCCTCATGCATGATTTCCGCAAGTTCATCAACTGATTTAACGAGGTAATTATGTTTTGTGCATGGACGTGTGATACCCACAGTATCACACTCCTGAAACGCATCTGAACCGATAAGGTGTGTTGGCACTTGTCCGGTAATACAAACCAGTGGAATTGAGTCCATGAGTGCATCGGTTAAACCAGTAACCGCATTTGTCGCGCCCGGGCCAGATGTTACCAATAAAACACCACATTTTCCCGCAGAGCGTGCATAGCCTTCGGCAGCATGAGCCGCTCCTTGCTCATGACGAACAAGAATGTGATGCAACCAGTCCTGCTTGAAAATTTCATCATATATCGGCAGAACAGCACCACCAGGATACCCAAAAATATGCTCTACACCCTGATCTTTTAGGGCTTTGATAACAATTTCTGCACCAGTCATCTGATCAGTCTTTTGATCACTCATTCTCTTACCCATCTTTCAGCTTTAAGTCTGGTAATTTCTGGGGGAAACTATGCAAGATTTTAGTCTAGGTCAAGCATTTTTATAATATTCGATAAGAAAATTGATGTATTATTGTAATATTCTTGCTCATAAACACTATTCCACGAAATCATCTGATTCCTAAACCACGTCATTTGCCTTTTGGCATACCGCCGGGTTGCTTGTTGCGCCGCAGATTGAGCTTCCTCATGGCTTATCTCATTATTCCCAAGCGCGAGCAACTCTTTTAGTCCTAGAGCTTTCATTGCGGGCTGTGTGTCCGAAAGCCCCAAATCTGCCATTTTAGAAGCCTCTTCCAACGCCCCCCCAGCTATCATGGCCTCAAATCGTCTGTCACATCTGGCATAAAGCCATTCGCGAGACGGCATGAGTAAAATCTTCAACATTGAAGCTTTAATCGGCGGGGTAACGGGGTCACTTTGCCAATCCGATAGGCTTCTGCCGGTCGCTTCATAGACTTCTAAAGCTCTTAAAACACGCTGGGGGTCAGTAGCCTCAAGGCGCTGATAAGCCTGCGGGTCAATTTCCTTCAGGGCAGCATGACAAGCTTGCGTCCCCTCTGCCTCATGCCGCGCACGTATAGCCTTTCGAATATCATCAGGAATATCAGGAATATCAGCAATTCCCTCAGTCAGACATTTGAAATATAGCCCCGTACCGCCAACTAAAATTGGTATCTGCCCAACTTCTTTCACATTGGCAATAGCCGCCTGCGCCTCAGATAACCAACGCCCAACATTATATTCATCTCTGGCTGAGACATGCCCATATAATTCATGAGGACATTGTTCTACTTCTTCCCTTGTTGGTCGGGCAGTCAGCACTTGCATCTCTTGGTAGACCTGCATTGAGTCGGCATTAATGATACAGGCTTGCCTGCCCGTACGCGCAATCTCAGAACAAATAGCAAGTGCAAGAGAAGACTTGCCGCTGGCGGTTGCACCTGCAATAAGAATAATCTCGGCGCGGTTTTGATCCGCATGAGCCGATAATACATCTGGTGACGAAGTGACGGACAGATTCATGAACAAGAAACCCTATTATCTGGTTTTAACATGTAACCCAGCATCCCCCGTTTTAACAAATGAATTGGTGGCGCGCATCTCACTTCATCTGGGAGAGCAAGAGGAAACAGTGACCTGTCTAAATGAGGGGGTTGCTTATGAGATACCTCTCAACATCTCCACCTCAGAGTTCGAAAATAAAATTACCGCTTTAAGAGAAAACTTTTCTGACCTGCCTGTCGATTTCAACTTGGTATCATCTGAGGGGCGCAGAAAAAAACTCCTTATCGCCGATATGGAAAGCACGATTATCGAACAGGAGTGCCTCGACGAGTTGGCAGACAGGCTTAATCTCCGTAATAAAATCTCTGACATTACAAGTCGTGCTATGCGGGGTGAGATAGACTTCGAGCCTGCCTTGAGAGAACGTGTCTCCCTGCTCGCTGGTCTTCCGGCAACGAGTTTACAGGACGTCCATGATGATTTGACTCTCATGCCCGGGGCGGCAACACTTCTGGCAACGCTGAAGCAGAATAATGTTTTTTGTGGACTGGTCTCGGGCGGGTTTTCGTTTTTTGCAGATAAGATCGCAGCTCAGTTAAATTTTGATGCCTGCCATTGCAATCAGCTTGAGATAGAAGCGGATCACTTAACCGGCAAGGTTATCGATCCTATTCTCGGCAGAGAAGCCAAGGCAGCACGTTTGCAAAGCTGGTGTGATGAAAAAAATCTGCCCGCCGCTGAAACCCTTGCCGTCGGGGACGGGTCAAATGACCTTGATATGCTCAAACTTTCGGGTATGGGTGTCGCTTTCCGAGCAAAGCCACTGGTGGCAGATGCCGCCGATTTCAGCATTGTTCATGGCGACCTGACAGCCCTGCTTTATCTCCAGGGCTATCAGGCTGAAGAAATCCAGTTTAAATCTTAATGGCGACAAACCGCAAACCTTGCGGAGTGTGCATCAACACCAGAATCGACTTTTTACCTGCTTTTTTGGCTTTATTGACCAAATCCTCAACATCCTGGGGCTTGGCGACACTCGTTTGATCCACCTCAACAATAATATCGCCAGACTTTACACCGCTTTCTGATGCTGAGCTATCCGCATCAACTTGAGCAATCAACACACCTTCCTTGTCATCATCCAGACCAGCACGCGCGCGTGTCTTAGCATCAAGCGTTTCTAGCGTTAGCCCAAGAAGTTTTAATCCCGGTTGATTGGTTTGCTTTTTCGGATTGGCTGGTTGAGTCTCGGCAAGTTGATTACTTTCTTCAAGTCGCCCTACCTTTACCTTAAGTGTCACAACCTTTCCACGTCTTTGAACTTTAACCTGCACAGCCTTATCAATCGGTGTTTCTGCCACAATACGCGGTAAGTCCCTCATTTCGGCGACTTCTTTACCGTCAAATGACAGAATAACATCGCCCTGCTTCATACCTGCCTCATCAGCTGGGCCGCCGGGAATAATTTCTGAAACAAGCGCGCCTTTTGGCTTTGAAAGGCCAAGGCTTTCCGCAAGGTCTTCTGTAATGCGCTGAATACGCACACCAAGCCAGCCACGCCGTGTTTCACCATATTCACGTAATTGCGTAATTACGATTTGCGCCATATCTGCAGGAATGGAAAAGCCAATACCAACTGACCCGCCCGTGGGTGAAATAATCGCCGTGTTGACGCCAATAACCTCACCATCCAGATTAAAAAGCGGGCCACCTGAATTACCTTTATTGATTGCAGCGTCAGTCTGAATATAGCTGTCATAGGGGCCGGAATTGATGTCTCTATTAATCGCTGAAATAACACCAACAGAAAGCGACCCACCGAGGCCGAAAGGATTGCCAATGGCAATAACCCAGTCTCCCACACGAGCTTTGGTGTTATCACCAAATTTTACAAAGGGCAGCTTTTTGTCTGTAATGACTTTTAACACCGCCAGATCAGTCTTCGGATCGCGCCCGAGCAACTCAGCTTTGAATTTCTCACCATTTGAAAAATTAACAATAATCTCCTCGGCATTTTCAACCACATGATTATTAGTGATAACAATGCCTGACGGATCAATAACAAAGCCAGACCCAAGAGAAGAGACACGACGTTTTTTCGACGGCTCTTTTTCATCACGTTCCATAAATTCTTCAAAAAAATCCTCGAAAGGGGACATTTGTATCCCAGGAGGGTTTTGAACCGTCGTGCTAATGGAGATATTCACCACTGCAGGCATTAAATCTTCGACAATATCGGCGAAACTTTGCGGCATATTTTGCGCGGCAGCGACATGGGCGAAGGCGACAATCGCCAACAGACCAAAACCGAACAAACGAACCATATTTTTAAAGCGGGAAGATATATTTCGTCTCATAAGTTACCTCATACCAGAGAGCCAAACTAAAACAACGCCCAATGTCATCGCCCCAAGTCCAAAATATCTAAGTTTTTCTGTTTCAATGTCTTTTAATTGCATAAGGAGATTTTTAAAAGCCGAAGGAAACAGGGCATATATGGCTCCCTCAAAAGCCAGAATGATACCCAGAATGAATATAATTATTTTCATTTCTCATCTTTTACAGCTTCACTATCGGTATTCTCCAGTCCAATATTTGTCACAAGATCATAGCAAAGAGCCTCTTGTAGTGACTTTTTAGACTTCACGATAGAGGCAACATCAACACGGCTCTTTTTAACAGTGCTGTTAGCTACCCGTTTATTAAAAACCGTATCCGGTGCATTTAAATATTTGAAGAATGCACTGTCGGGGGAAAGAACAAGTGTCGTGCCTTCATCTTCTAGTGCGGTTTCATATGATTGCATAGACCTGTAAAAAGCGAAAAAATCAGGGTCTTGACCATAGGCCGCAGCAAAAATTCTATTTCGGCAGCTATCACCTTGACCACGAATAATCTCGGAATCACGTTGCGCTTTTGCCGTTAGAACTGTGACATCTTTATCTGCCTGCGCGCGAATGCCTCTTGATACTTCCTGACCTTTGGCGCGGAATTCGGCAGCTTCTTGCTCCCTTTCCGTCTGCATCCGTCGGTAAATCGCCTGACTATTGGCTTCAGGCAAGTCAGCACGACGAATACGAACATCAACAATTTCAATGCCAAAATCATTTGCCTGCTCATTAACCAGTTCACGGATCTTCGACATCAATTCATCCCGTCTTGTGCGGACAATATCCTCAAACGGAGCCTCACCAACAACAGAACGCATGGAGGAGGACACAATCGCCGCCAACCGCGAATTCGCCCGACGGCTGTCACGTAAAGAAGTGAAAAACTGGAGCGGATCTTTAATTCTGTAACGCGTAAAAGCATCCACAACGAGACGTTTTTGGTCTGCGGCAATAAGCTCTTCAGTCGGGCTATCGAGGTCCAAAATGCGCTTATCAATATAAATAATGTTTTGCACAAACGGCATTTTAAAATTAAGCCCGGGCTTATCAATCACCCGTCTTGGATCACCAAATTGCAGAACAAGTGCCTGTTGGGTCTGGTGAACAGTGAAAAGGGTTGCCGACGCCAGAAATCCGAGCACGGCGATAATGATAAGAGCAATAACAAGTTTTGGCTGAGACATTACTGATCTCCCTTATTGGTTTTACTGTTTAGGCGATCAAGCGGGAGATAGGGGATGACCCCTCCACCGGCCTCGGACTGGTCAATTATGATCTTGTTTGATCTCTGCATCACTTTTTCAACTGTCTCGAGGAAAATACGCTGACGGGTTACATCACTCGCCTGCTTATATTCGTTATAGACAGCGGCAAATCTACTCGCTTGGCCTTCAGCCTCGGCCACAGCTTGCTCTCTATAGGCCTCAGCTTCACGTCGGATACGGAAAGCTTCACCCTGCGCCTCTGGTACGACACGATTAGCATAGGCTTGCGCCTCGTTTCTGGCGCGCTCCTGGTCGGCGCGGGCGGCCTGAACATCGCGGAAGGCATCAATCACCGCGGCGGGCGGGTCAACTTTTTGCATCTTAACCTGTGTAATGGTGATTCCAGCCCCATACTCATCCAAAATAGATTGCATTAAATCACGAACCATATCCTCAGTGTTTTGACGTTGCTCGGTAAGAATGGGCTGAATGTTATTCTGCCCAACAATCTCACGCATCGTACTTTCAGCAACGGATTTAACAGTGCCTTCCGGATTTTGAATGTTAAAAAGGAAGTCAGATGCAGAATTAATCAACCAAAAAACTGAAAAATCGACATCGACAATGTTTTCGTCACCGGTCAGCATTAAGCTTTCCTCCGGCACATCGCGAGAAGCTACTCGTCCACCAACAAAACTGTCAGAAGGGCCACGCATACCAATATCCACACGGTTTACAATGGTCACTTTTGGGGTAATCACTGTCTCAACGGGCCATGGAATATGATAATTCAAACCCGGGCTGGTCTGCGCCTGAAACTTCCCAAATCGGAGAACAACACCTTGTTCGTCGGCTTGAACACGGTAAAACCCACTGAGCCCCCACAACACCAAAAGGCCAACAAGCAGCAGAACAATGCCACTGCCACTGCCACCACCGGGAATGTATTTTTTGATGTTTTCCTGAAGCTGATTTAACCAAGCGTCAATATCTGGCCCTTGTTGTCGGGGATTATTGCCCCAAGGGTTATTATTGCCGCCATTCGGTCCACCGCTTTGATTGTCCCAAGGCATATTTTACTCCTTCAAATTAAAACCTTGCATAAAGGTCTGATATAGGGGGGCGTCCTAAGTTGCAAAAGTTATTGCTGGCTGGTCCGTACCACTCTATATCGGTAAAATACAATGTGGCACTTAAAGTAAATTATTCAAGGAAATGTTCCTAATTGTTTTGCCCAATAACCAATTATTTGGATGAATTATGTCCATCATAGATGAAAAAACTATAATTGAAGCTCTTTCAAGCCTAAAGCACCCACAAACAGGTCAAGATATTGTATCCGGCGATATCGTGCAGGGCATCACGATTCGCGACGGAAATGTGGGTTTCTTGCTCGCCGTTCACCCGGATATTGCCGAGGCTTTTGAAAGTGTGCGTTTAGCCTGTGAGGAACGAGTTCGTGCCCTACCGGGCGTATTATCAGCAACCGTGGTTTTAACGGCGCATCAATCAGCACCGTCAATGTCATCATCTAGCAGTTCATCAAAAGGCAAGCCGCCGCCAGACGAGACAATTCCAGATGTTTTCAACAGGATTAAATCTGTGATAGCCGTGGCAAGCGGTAAAGGTGGAGTTGGCAAATCCACCGTCGCGGTAAATCTAGCAGCAGCACTCGCTCAGCTGCCAATGGAAGATGGGAAACTGCCCAAAATTGGACTTCTTGACGCCGATATTTATGGCCCTTCCCTACCAAAATTACTAAATGTTATCGATAAACCTGAGGTTGATGAGACCAAAAAAATATGCCCTGTCGAGCGTTTTGGCATGCAAACTATGTCTATCGGCTATATGGTGCAGGAAGCCCAAGCAATGGTTTGGCGCGGCCCTATGGTGCAAGGTGCCCTACTGCAGATGCTTAATGATGTCGCCTGGCCGGAACTTGATATTCTAGTGCTGGATTTACCGCCCGGCACCGGAGATATACAACTCACAATAGCCCAAAAAATTCCAGTAACCGCAGCTATCGTGGTGACGACACCACAAAATCTCGCCTTGGCAGATGTACGCAGGTCTATAAATATGTTCGAAAAAACCAAAACGCCTATCCTAGGGATTCTGGAAAATATGGCGTGGATGTCAGGGCCGAATGGCGAACGTCTGCATCCATTTGGTACCGGGGGTGGTGAACGCATTGCTGCAGAAACACTCATTCCGTATTTAGGTGGCCTGGTACTGGACCCGGCTTTGCAAGAAGCCGCCGATGCCGGTTATCCTGTAAACATTTTGGCTCCTGATAGTATTGCAACAAAGATTTTTACAAATTTTGCACAAACTGTTAGAGACGAATTAAATAATTTATCCAAATGAGCATTATAATTCATATTTAGCTAAAATATTTAGTCTGGAATTTTTCAGTCAATTGCTTAGCTTAAAATATATTTTTCTTGACAAATTACTTATCGGAATTCCTGAGAGATAAATTTTTTATTCAAATTCAGGTAAATAATTTTAAATAAAGTAAATCTTCAACACTTAAATTTATTGGCTTATTTTAGTTACATTTATAATCTCCAATAATGTCCTTTAAATTTTTAAAAATAACAAAAAAGGGGGCGCACAAGGACACCCCCTTAAATGTGTAATATAATAAATTCTATGATTGTGAGTTAGCTGCTGACCAAATCATCAATCCGAATGCAATTTTATTAACAAAATCTGCTACGTTGTAGATACCGTTCAAGGAAGCTGCATCCACAGAGCCCATCATGTATCCAAGTACGTAACCCAAAGGATAAATTGCCCAACCTACAAGTACAATAAGTCTCATAGTATTAAAGGCGGATTGAACAGCTGCAGGAGCATTTTCGGCAGATTTTGCAGCTTCACCAGAGAAGATGTAATACAGGATGTATACCCAACCTGCCATACCAATAACAAAACCAACTACAGGAGAAAGTACTCCTGTTTCGCCGAAGTAACCACCAAGAAGCATTATTAGGGTACCAATAAGAAGATGCCAGAATACTCTTCCTGCAACGACACCAACAGCAGCCAAGATCAAGTAAAACTCAACCATTTGTAGTGGCACTGTAAGAATCCAGTCAACATAACGGTAAACTGTTGGGCTATCGCCAGAAGCAACCCAAATATCTCTCATGTAGAAATAGTGAACGGCAGCAATCAGTGTAACTAATGCAGCAACTGTCAAGGAAGTAGACCACTTACCCCCGATGCGCATTGCTTCCCAAAGAAAGAAGACAGTAGCAGCAACCATTGCAATTGAGATAACCCAGAAAGAAATACCAACAAGGTCACCTGGGTTTAGTGTTGCCGCTTGAGACATGCTTGGCAACATAATAAAAGACAGAAAAGCCATGAGGCTTATCTTGTTAAAGAATTTAGACATTATTCCCTCCTAGGTAATTCGTCGATATAAAACCTAAATAAATGCGACAATTTGTCAATTAAATTAGAAAAATAAATATATAAATTTTTTAAAGATAATTATTGATATTTAAAAAACATAAAAAAACATATAGTTACATAGTGTTTTTTTTAAAATTAAATCTTTTTTAAAATTAGCCGTTTATTAAGGATACATAGATTTGGAAAATTAAATGCGACTCGGTCCCCAAACATTGAAGATGCTTGAAGACATCCCAAGAAAGGTTATCCAACGCGGTGACATAGTTGTTGCTAATGGTGATGATTGCGATATCGCTCATTTTTTAATTTCTGGTTCGGCAAAATGTCGACGTAGCCGGGATATATATGAAACCCATGATCTGCTCTCTCCACTGGAGTTTCTTGCCTATGAAACCTATCGCAGCCGAGTTGTTGCTATAACCGAATGCCGGATTATCTCGTGTTCCAAGCCCATGTTCAGAAGCCTACTTGACGCCGAGAACAATCTGACTTGGCCGTTATCCCGGCAAATTGCCTCAGATATTGTTCTTCGCCGGAGTCATACGCATGAATATTGTTGAGTTTACCAGCCTCAGTAATAAGCCCATAAGGATGATAGAGGGTGAGATTATCTTTCAGGCGGGTGATCCAGCGCTCAACATCTGTTTTGTTGAAAAAGGCCGTGTGGATATCATCACGCGTGACGGCAATACTCGCTTACGTACTTATGACGCTGGTAGCCTGTTTGGTATTCCGGAAGTTTTGAGCGGCAAAAACTGGCCCGCAATGGCTATTTTTCGTGGGTTCGGAAGTGTTCGCTTATTCCCCGGTAAGGTTTTACTGGAAAAAATAGACACGCTACCGGTTGATCATAAAAATTTAATCGCTTCATTGTCTTCAAAAGCGGCTGATAAAACACGGTAGGCTTATTAACTGTCAGGGTTATTATAAAAGCATCTAAATCTGAGGCTTAATTTTTTTTCTGTTTTTTTATGTACTTCTTGATGAACTGACGAATTTCTCTTGAGGCTGTGGTGTCATTACCCTCACAGAGTTTAATAAATAATTTTTTGTCTTCCTTATTAATTTTTACCAATAAGGTTGAGTCCTTTGGCTTATCAGACATTAAAAAAAAATCCTCAAAAAAATTGACATAAATACGAATATATGTACATATAATGTATATACATCATATATAGGAGGTAAATATGAGAAATATATTTTTGTTAATACTCTTACTTACAGCAACTCCAGTTATTGCCAGCGGAACACTCACAACAGGCAAGATTGATAAATGGGGACATACTCAAGACTCACTCGTTTTAATCATGAACAGTGGTAAACAAGTCCTAATAACTCCCGAAAAATGTTCAATACAAGACTTTTATAGAACTGTTACAGAACATGAAAAGGTTGACCTGAAAATAAACGCAACAGTCATCGAAAAAAATACCCCCTTCACGATTGTTAGTAAAGGCTCAAATGGCAATGAGAAACTTCATTGTTCTATCAAGGAAATTTCATATTAATTTATGGGTTTAAGGGAGGAAACCTTATCCTAAAGGAGTTTATAACGGCACCATCTTCATATGGTGCCGTTATATTTTGACTGTTGCTAATCCCTAATAGCGGGTGGGTTATCTTTCAAAACTGACGCACGCACATTATTCGGGTCAAGTGTCTCAAGTAAAGCCATATGCGCTTCGGATGGGGCTGGTGTCAGCGGCAAGGTGTCAGAAGCCTTGCTCAATTCAAAGCCAGTGTTTTCTTGAACCTGCTCAAAACTCACGCCAGGATGAAGCGACACAACACGAATGCCCTTTTCAGGGCCGTTAAAATCCATCACACATAGGTCCGAAACAATGATACGCAAATCCAGCCCCTTGGGTGGCTTACCGTTCATATAACGGTCTGGGTTGTATCCGGCCATACAGACAAAATCGACCTCATTTGCCACTAAACTTCGGGTACTATGATTGGGAATGAAAAAGCTATTGGGATGACAAATAGAATTACCAGGAAAGCCCCTTGCGCCCAGCATGGCGACTTTCGGCGCGGCGCGATCACCTATTGTGGAGATATTTGCTTGTCCAAATCTATCAAGCTGAACCGGGCTGACCATAGAATGTCTGCGCCCGCCCCAAAGAGTTGAAAATACTCTGTCATAATTGGCATAGCCTTCATATACGGGTTCGGCATGGCGTTTACCCGGTGGCACGGGTGCATCTGCATAATAGGTTTCCCCATCGGTGAGTTGCAAAAGCGGATTAAAACTAACTTTCGCAAGGCTCGCACCAAGTCGAGGCAAAGGGCCAATGCCTGTAGCCATTAATTCCCCATCATCACGCCATGCCTCAGCACATGCATTGATAATCAACTCTGCCAGTGAACAATTATAATCAGTCATTATGTTCTCCTTTTTGGCGACCTAATAAACCGGCTTGGCGATAGCACCGATTGCATCAGCCCCGCCAACAGCGTTAACATAGTCTGCCTGAGTGCCTGATAAATAAGTTGCTTGATACGCCTCCCAAGCTTCAGGCGTTGCCGCACTTTCGACATAACTTTTGATATGTTTCAAGTCGAGATGATAATCCGGCGCAGCACTTGTGGGATGCGCCCCACAAGGTGTTTCGGCAACAGCAGTAATTCTGGCGCGCTCTAAAAGTGCAAAACGAGCATTCGCCTCCATATCCAACTCTGGCGTCGCAACAATTTTTTCAACACTTGCGTAAGTATGAGGCGCGGCACGCGAAAACAGCTCATCGAAAAAAGGGTCAGGGGACATTGTCAGAATATTCCCTTTAACGTCTGACCGATGTGCATGTATCAATGCCGCATCAAGATTTATCGCCGGCATGGCGACAAACGTTTCACCATCCTCATAAGGGCTATCGATAAATTCAAAACCCGGCTGATTAATAATATCAGTACCGATACCGATACGGGTCGGCAAAAAAGGTAAATCCATCGCCGCGGCACGCAACCCCCAATGCAGCATACCCTCATCCAGTTCCCAGACTTCAATCTGACCCGACTGACGGGCAGCCCGAAAATGCGGGTCTAGCGGGTACTGGTCGAGACTGACAAAAGCAAAAATCAGTTTTTTAACTTTACCTGCAGCGCATAATAACCCGACATCTGGCCCACCATATGAAACCAGTGTCAGATCTTTCAGGTCGGATTTAAGGATTTCGCGAACCAGCGCCATTGGCTTCCTGCGGGTCGCCCAGCCACCAATTCCAATCGTCATTCCATCTTCCAATCGGCTGATTATATCGGATGGTGTTTCTACTTTACTGAAATCATCGCTTGATTTTGTGGTCACCGGATGCTCCCCTTAGTTTATTGTTTAACAGTCACATTACAATCAATCAGATTGCCGTTTTATTCTCGTCCTAAGCTTTCGTCAAATTTGTTTCACACTCTTCACTGCTTGTTGCGCCCTTTGTGTCACGGACTGACCGCCAAGAATGGCGTCCTCCCGCGGAATTTCAACACTCATCTGACAATGCGACGGCAATGCAGCCATAAATCCGGCAACATCAAAATCTCCTTCACCTATAAGGCAACGTTGCGCCGATGCTTCAACCTCACGCGATAGATGAGGTTCAAGAGGCGCGTCACAAATCTGGGCATAGAGAATAGCGGCATCAGGCGCAGCTCTTAAATCCTCCAGCGTCGATCCTGAGCGCATGAGATGAAGCAAATCAACATTCACGCCGACCTCATAGGGTCTATCTGCAAGGCTGACCAGCGTCAGAGCGTCAGCCAATGACATGATTTGTGAGCCAGGGAAAAACTCGACAACGACTTTCAGCCCGTGTTGCTGAGCCATTTCAGTAAAAATGAGAAAATTATCCTCACGACGCGCATCATCCCGATCATAAATCAGCGCATTGACAAACTCAGCTTCGAGAAAGGCGGCACATTCTAGTCCTGCCTGAAAACTTTTAATTTCTGTACGTCCAGCTAATGTGAAGGGATAGGCCACATCGAGACTAATAGATGCTGTCTGCATCATAGCTTTAAGATCACGTTGTTCGGTAGGACTCTCAATTAAATTAAACAAAGGCATGCGCGGCAGCACCTCAAGCGACTGCATAAAAAGACAAAATCCTTCACAATGTGAAGCCTCCGCCGCCCGCACCAAATTAATGGGGGTCGTATCCATTACGGTAAGATGGTCAAGCGCCAATTTCATGAGAACAAAGGCGAGCGATATATGTTTTTCTGCTTAACTTAGTCATTTGCACCAGACATATGCCGGGCAGCTATGTACCCGAATGTCAAAGCAGGACCAATTGTCACCCCTGCGCCTGGATAGCTCTCTCCCATTGAAGATGCCGCATTGTTCCCAATGGCATACAAGCCTTCAATCGGCTTGCCATTTTTCTTAATGACTTGCGCCTTGTCATTGGTCAAAAGACCGCCATTAGTACCGATATCACCCGGATAGATCGGCATGGCGTAATAGGGCCCTTTCGAGAGCGGACGCAAATTCGGATTAGGTTGGTTTCGCGGGTCACCATACATACGGTCATAAGCAGCTTCACCTCTATTGAAATCAGGATCCACACCTTTTTCTGCATTTTCATTAAAACGCGCCAGCGTGCCAGCCAAAGCAGACGGGTCTATATCGATTTTTTGCGCCAAAGCTTCAATCGTTCTGGCTTTTTTTAAAATCGTTCTGATGCCCTTTTTATGAAACCAGTCCGGTACAATCGGATAAAGCGGTCCCATCGGAAATGTCTGACGATATTTACGGTCAAAAATCATCCAGCTTGGCGAACCATCACCATGCTCTTTATGCCGGCGCGCCATAACCTGCCCAGTAACATGATAAGAAGCGGCTTCATTGAGATAACGTTCACCCTTTTGGTTGACCATGATGCAGCCGGGTAAAGCACGTTCTATCGTTGATAATCTGCCTCTGTCTTCACCAGGCACATAAAACACAGGCGCAGCCCATGTTGACTGCATATTCATCGTATCGGCGTCAATCGCCATGCCAGCCCGAATGCTATCTCCCGTATTAGAGGTAACACCACCCGAATGAGCAGCATTTGGATAAAGTGGAAGGTTCTCTTCCCGCATCTGAGCGTTTTTCTCAAAACCCCCAGCCGCCAGAACAACACCTTTACGCGCTTTAACCCGAATATCCTGACCTTTGTGGTTCACAACTGCACCTTCTACCTTGCCATCCGCCTCAATGAGTTCAACCAGTGGCGACTCGAGCCAAAGCGGTACGTTTTTTTCTTTCAGTGCCATGCGCAAACCACCCGCCAGAGCATTACCCAATGTCAAACGGCGGTCTTTGCGTGATGTCAAACGGAAAGGCAAGTCCAGCCAGTAACGCGCAAGACTTTTAGCCAAACCGATAAACCAACCAGGCTGGCGATAGAGAATGGCGTTGGTCTCATCAAAATGCCAGTTAAGGTAACCGAACAAGCTGGCAGCCGGGCTGGCAAAACGAAGCGTTCTCACATCTTTGCCTAAATCGCGCCCATTTAAAGGTAGGGGCATGTGGGTTCTAAAACCCTCCGGTGACCCGCCCGGATTTTCAGCATGATAGTCTGGATATGGAAATGCTAAATATTCTACTGGGGTATTTTCTACAAGCCATTTCAGCATCGGCGCCGCTTGATCGATATAGGCGCGGATGTTTTCATCCGGCACATTATCTGCAGACAAGCCACGGATATATTTAAAAGCATCATCAAGATTATCATCAAAACCCGCCTGCTTAGCAATATGACTTCCGGGAATCCAAATACCAGCGCCTGATGTAGCAGAACTCCCCCCCCAGAGTGGTGCTTTTTCTATAATTAACACATCATTTCGGTTACTGGCGGCAACAAGAGCATTCAACATACCCCCCGCGCCCGAACCGACAACCAATACATCTACTTCTTTGTCCCATCCCTCAGCCATTGGTCAGCATTCCCTCCATTACCATTCCAAATCGGAACGATATTTTACCATCATCAAAAACGATTAAGATTAAAGCCTGAACGCTAGAAAATAGCAACGTGACAAGTTGAGCCTATTTAGTTTAGCTTATCTTAGAAACCTAAAAATTAACAAACATGTGTATTTTTAGGGGCTTTGATTGAGGTAGTAAATATGCGTTTAGAAATTGATACAAGCGCACCTGTGCTTGTAACTGGGGCAACAGGATTTTTAGCTGGCTGGGTAGTGAAACAACTTGTCGATGCAGGGGCAACGGTTCATGCGACAGTTCGAAACCCAGAGGATGACTCAAAATGTGGTCATCTCAAAACTTTATCTAATACCAGCAAAGGCAAAATCGAATTATTCAAAGCTGATTTGCTGGACGATGGCAGCTATGCAGAGGCTATGAAAAACTGTCGCGTTGTTATTCATACCGCCTCGCCATTTATCACCAACTATAATGATGCACAAAAAGATCTCATAGAACCGGCGGTTCGCGGCACAAAAAATGTGCTCAATACGGCCTGTTCTACATCGAGTGTTGAACGGGTTGTGCTCACAAGTTCCTGCGCTGCTATCTGTGGCGATACGATTGACTGTCAGGATGCACCCGGTGGGATATTGACTGAAGATATTTGGAACACAACTTCATCCGCTTCACACCAGGCCTATTCTTTCTCCAAGGTTAGCGCCGAAAAGGCAGCTTGGGAGATCGCTGAAGCGCAAGACAAATGGCGTTTAGTTGTTATTAATCCCGGCTTCATTATCGGCCCTTCACTTTCTGGCAAATCAACTTCGGCGACCCATGACCTGATTGGCGGCATGGGAGATGGTCGGATGAAATCCGGTGTGCCTGCCATTCAGATCGGTACAGTTGATGTACGCGACGTTGCAGACGCACATATTCGCGGCGCTTTCCTCGACCATGCCAATGGCAGACATATTATTTTCAAAGACATTGTTTCATTTCTCGACCTCGCTTTAATGCTGTCGGACAAATTTGACTCGAGTTACAGCCTGCCCAAAAAAGAATTACCAAAATGGCTTGTATGGCTCATTGGCCCATTGGTGGACAAAACATTCTCACGCAGAATGATTTCCAGAAATTTTGGTCATCAATGGCGCGCTGACAATTCAAAATCCATCACTGCACTTGGTATGAGCTACACATCGCTCCAAAGCTCCATGGAAGAAATGTTCCAGCAAATGATAGATCAAAAACAATTTTAAACTCATGAACAGCCCAAGTCCTCATAACCCGCCCTACCCATCCAGACGATATGCCTGGTTTGTTGTTTTTCTTCTCATCATCGCATCTCTTGTGGCCTTCATGGATCGCCAGATTGTCGCCATCGTTGTTGGCCCCATGCAACGCGACCTTGGCGTCGGAGACACTCAAATTGGTTGGCTATACGGTATCCATGCTTTGTTTTATGCTTTTGCCGCCATTCCAATTGCCAGCCTCGCAGATACGAGAAGCCGTAAACATATTATTGCAATTGGGGTATTTTTCTGGTCGCTCATGACGGTCATTTGCGGATTGACCAAAAATTATACGCAAATATTTCTTGCACGCATTGGTGTAGGGGTTGGTGAGGCAACTCTGACACCGTCAACAACATCACTTATTGGCGATTATTTCCCTCGTGAAGATGTACCGCTTGCAATGAGCATTTTTCAGGCTGGGCCGATCATCGGTACTGGGATTGCCTTTATCGTTGGCGGCTTTGTGCTTCAATTAGTTGAGGGTGCCTCCCCTCTGGTTTTGCCAATAATTGGCGAACTTGCGCCCTGGCAACAGACATTCCTCTATCTCGGCGTGCCGGGGATTTTGCTGGCTTTTGTGATGCTGCTTATTCGCGAACCCGTACGCCGCCCCTCAGAAAGTAAAATCGAAGGAGCGACAAATACCGAGGAACTGATTGCATTTTATAGAGACAATTCAAAAACTATTATTTTCCATCATATCGGCAATCTTTCACTTTTAATGACGGGCTTTGCTTTTGTATTCTGGAGCATAACTTTTTTCGTTCGTGTGCACGACATGGATGCTTCCCATGCCTCACAAATATTTGGGTGGATTTACATTTTCTTCGGCCCACTTGGCCCATTACTCATTGCCTATTTTGCAAAACATCAAAGCAAAAAAGGTCATTATGACGCCAATATGACGGCGGGCATGCTGGGTGGCATCATCACTATCCCAACTATTCTGCTTATTCAAATTGCCCCATCACCCCTTTGGGCATTTATATTTTACGCCCCTGCCCTTGCTGCCGTGAATTCACCCTTTGGCATTGCTGCAGGAGCTTTACCGGTAATTACACCACCACATCTGAGAGCCCGTGTAACTGCGGTATATATGCTTACAGGTGCTATTGGGATGATGTTTGGTCCACCGCTAGCAGGGGCATTTAATGAATTTATTTTCCCAGGCGCGGACGGAGTGCGCTATTCAATGATCACTATGACCTGTTTCTTCGGATTACTTGGGGTTTTATTTTTGCATTTGGGGCGCAAACATTACGCCCTTTCCATGAAAAATGCTGAAGGCAGGGATGGAGCTTAGAGACGTGGCATCCATATTAGATTTTGACTACGTCATTATCGGAGCCGGTACGGCAGGTTGTCTATTGGCTAATCGCTTATCACAAAACCCCGATAACAAAGTTTTGGTTCTTGAGGCGGGTAGTAAAGATAAATATTTGCGCACAAAAATCCCTGTCGGCTATCTCTTCTCCATGGGTAATCCCAAAACTGACTGGTGTTACACGACCGAAAAAGAAGAAGGTCTGAATGGCAGAAGTCTCAACTATCCGCGGGGTCGCGTTCTTGGTGGCAGTTCTGCCATTAACGGTATGATCTATATGCGTGGTCAGGCCAAAAATTACGACCATTGGAAAAGCGAAGGCAATATTGGCTGGGGGTGGGATGATGTCCTCCCTTACTTCAAAAAATCTGAATACTACTTTAAAGGAGCTGATGACTTTCATGGAGAGGGCGGCGCTTGGCGGGTTGAAAAGCAAAGACTTTCTTGGGAAGTCCTGGACTCTTTTGCAAAGGCGTGTGCACAGTCAGGTATTCCGCCAACCGAGGATTTTAATCGCGGCACAAATTTTGGTGTCGGATATTTTGAGGTGAACCAACGCAAAGGTGTTCGTGTCAGCGCCGACTCGGCTTTTTTGAGGCCTATACGGCATCGCAAAAACCTCACCATTATCACCAATGCCAATGTCGAAAAAATCACTTTTGACGGTAAAAAAGCGACAGGGGTCATTTTTCGTGAAAATAAAAAATCTGGTCATTCCCCGCTTCACGCAAAAGCACACCGAGAGGTAATTTTATCCGCCGGTTCCATCAATACACCGAAGCTTCTACAGATCTCAGGCATCGGCCCTCCAGACCTACTTAAGAGTTTTGGGATAGATATTGTGCATCCCCTTCAGGGCGTCGGACAAAACCTTCAAGATCATTTGCAAATCCGTACCGTATTTAAACTCAAAAATGCCAAAACGCTCAACGACACTTATAAAAGCTTGTTCGGTAAAATCGGCATGGGGTTAGAATATCTTTTCAATCGCTCTGGGCCGATATCCATGGCGCCCAGCCAGCTTGGTGTGTTTGCTAAATCAGACCCAAGTCTCGATGATCCGAATTTACAATATCACATTCAGCCTTTGTCATTAGATGCGTTTGGAGAACCACTTCACACATTCAGCGCAATTACGGCCTCAGTTTGTAATCTGCAACCAGACAGCCGTGGCACGGTGACCATCAGGTCACCTCATGCGGATGATAACCCCGTTATTAAACCGAATTATTTGTCCAGCCCGACTGATAAAGATATTGCCGCCAAGTCAATTACTCTGACACGCAATATTTTTGCAACCGAAGCTATGCGCAAATATGAGCCCACAGAATTTTTACCGGGCGCTGAACATCAATCGCCTAAGGCTCTTTCAGAACAAGCCGGTAACATCAGCACCAGCATTTTTCACCCCGTTGGGACGGCGAAAATGGGAACCGGTCAAGACGGTGTTGTCGATCGCGAGTTGAATGTTTACGGAATTCAGAATCTTCGCGTGGTAGATGCGTCCATCATGCCAAAGATCACCTCTGGAAATACAAATTCTCCGACTTTGATGATTGCCGAAAAGGCAGCCGATATGATTTTGCAAAATAGACGGTAAAAATCAGTTTTTTTAGACATATTTTAGGCGCAACCTTTGACTTACGACGGGTCTTAAGGTTTATTAGGTTGAACCCCATTCGGTGAGTCCTGACTGTAAAATTCTGTCTCTAAAAACATTAATCAATGATGCAACAGACGACATGGTTTGAGATAAACCGAAAAAAGAAGTCGTTTTTAAGGAAATGATATGAGCTTGCCTCTCAATAATGCTGCTTCATTACGCAAGCAACTTATGCAGTATTGGCCGATGCGCGAACATGACCCGCACGCCAATGCCGCGAAATTACTCGCCTATCGACTATCTGATGAATTAGCGGCGGGAGATTTAACCCTTCCTCATCTGGAACGCATATTAGCCGATTTATGCAAATCTGCAGCCCGTGAGCGCGGCACAAGATTAGCTCAGCGCGCCGGGCTGGATGATATTGACAATTGGCGACGACAGTTCAAAAAAATCTTGGCAGAAAAAGCCAAATCCGGCTTTACAAATTTCCGAAAATGGGTTGAGAGCGACGCCATCGGTCTGGTAGCAACCGCGCATCCGACCTTTGCCATGACTGATGTTATGACCGCCCATGTGCTTGGCGCGGCAACAGGCAAACCTTCGAGGAAAAAACTCTCTGCAAATGCCATTATTCGTAACGAACCGCCAAGCCTAAGCGATGAGCATGCTGAGGCACAAAAATGCATCAAGACCATGCATCAGGTTGTCGATATTGCCAATGAGATGATATTTGCTCAAGCCTCAAAAAGTTTTCCTAAACAATGGACACAGTTAACACCCCAGCTTGTCACAGTTGCCAGCTGGGTCGGCTATGATTTGGATGGACGTCGCGATATTCAATGGAGCGACACCATTCGCCTTAAACTCGGAGAGAAAGCCACCAAGCTCCAAGATTATTGTGACATGGCGAAAGCCATTACAGAAGGCACAACCAGCCCCCCGAAAGGTCTCGTCGATTTTATCGTCGCGGCTGGAAACGCCATTGAAATTGCCCGTGAGGAACAATTTGCATTTGCGCAAGATTTAAATATTCCCGAAAATCTGATGGCGGCAGCAGAATTGCTCACCACATCACGTGCTGGTCGTTGGGTAGATATCTCGCCCGGACTGGCTTATCTCAATGCTGCCATCCGTCAGACAAAAGACCGCAAAACAAAGCAAGCTTGTTTGGTTCTTCGTGCGCATATGAAACGATGTGGTATGGGAACAGCTCGACTGCATTTACGTGTCAACGCACAACAAGTGTTAACCGCCATTGGCGCGCATGTGCCGATTACCGGAGATGACCGCCTCAACTCTCGCACCTTTTTGCGGCGTGTCAGCAAATTTACAGATAAGGTGAAGCCGATCAAATCCGACTTTGCCATGCTGGATGCTCAAGACAGCACCGTGAACCGCCAGCTTCTCCTCGCCGCGCAAATTCTCAAATCTATTGATCGCGATATGCCAATACGCTTTTTGATTGCCGAATGTGATCAAGCAAGCATTGTGCTGAGTGCTTTGGCGTTGGCGCGATATTATGGTGTTGACGACCAACTCGATATTTCACCCCTTTTTGAAACGCCACATGCCTTACGTAATGGTGGACGCGTGGTCGAGCAGATGCTCGAACAACCTGCCTATCGCAACCATGTGAAAAAACGTGGCGTAATTGCCGTACAAACCGGCTTCTCCGATGCCGGGCGTTTTATGGGACAAATTGCTGCCGTGCTGGCTGTCGAACGGTTACAATCTCATCTCGCCACGGCTATTTCCAAAAGCGGCCTGACAGATATGCGCGCACTCATATTTAACACACATGGCGAGTCTAACGGACGCGGAAGTCACCCCGGCACACTTACACAGCGTATGGATTACATAATGAGCCCGTGGGTGTTTGAGCGTTTCCGCAGTCATAAAATCGCGCTGACCCATGAGTTCAGCTTTCAGGGCGGAGACGGGTTTTTGTGGTTCGGGGATAATCTTCTTGGCGAAGCCTCGTTGATGCAATTACTTTGCGCCCGTTTCAAGCCAACTGAAGACGCGACGAAGGATGAGTTTTATAACGATACTGATTTCGTGTGGGACTTTTACAATGAGGTTATCAACCAGCAGGACAGCCTCTATCATGATGATGATTATCGTTATATCTTGTCGGGCTTTGCGCGTAACTTTCTTATCCCGTCAGGGTCGCGCCCTGAAATTCGTCAGGCCAGTGGACCACTTGCACAATCAACTTTCACCCCAAGGCGTATTCGCGCCATACCGCATAATGCGATTTTGCAGCAATTGGGGATACCGACCAATGTGATTTTCGGCATTGGACGCGCCGGTCGTATTGATCCTAACCGTTTTAATATGATTTTCCGTAACGCGCCACGAGGACGCACCATTATGGATATGGTATTAGGGAGTTGGCAAAACACACAATTGCAGGTGCTTGCCGCCTATGGTGATTTTCAGGATCCCAATTTCTGGATTTCACGCGCCATTGCGCAAGGAAAGAAATCGACACGTTGGCGATATCGTCTCGTCGCGCATCAGCTTTACCAGCGCAACGCTAATCCGAGATTACGGCAATTACTATATCGCCTGCGTGCCGACGGGGATTTACTATCTGGTATCATGGAAACTGACGATAAAGATATTAGCATCAATCTATCGCATGACGCCGATCGCGCCACTCAAAATCAAATTTTATTTCATGGCATTAGGCTAGCAGTTTTAATGCATGCTCAGCTCGTTTGCACCGCATTGCCAATTAACGCCCCTCCAGGCGCAACGCGTGCAGAAATCATGGAGCGTATTTGTAATTTTGATTTGTCCAATGTAATAGCTACGTTGAACGCAACTTATCCGGCACGTGATGAAACTGACTGCAAAAACACTCAGGATACAACAAGAGAAATCGTACAGACATTGACAGCATGTCATCGCCTCATTCATATAACGAGCCAAGGCCTTTCCCAGTCATTTAACGCTTATGGTTAATTTAATTAATCGTTATTTTTTAGAAGCTCGTGTTAATTAATATTTCAGTGATATTTTTTTGCGTGCGAGTTTAGCTGTTTCCACATCAGGAGCAAATATAATGCCCAACCTTCGATTAGGATAAGAGTCTGGCTTCCCAAATAACATTGCTTCAACACCAATAATTTTTTCAATCTCAGCTACTCCATGAACTGAATAATTGTCACTTACTTGACTAGCGTTAATGGTGTGGCACGCGCCATTTCGTAAAATTTTAACTGAAACTATCGGTAAATGCAGAATTGCTCGAGCATGCAAATCAAATTCAGATAAGTCCTGTGTGTAAAGCGTTAATAAGCCTGTATCATGAGGACGCGGACTAAGTTCTGAGAATATTACCTCGTCACCGCGAATAAAAAACTCGACACCAAAAAGACCATATCCACCTAAGTCATCAGTGATATGTTTTGCAATAACTTGCGCCTCTTTCTCAAGCGAACCCATTTCAAATGTACCTTGTTCACTAATTTTGAAATCTCCATCTACTTGTTGATGTTTAATTACTGGACAATAAACAGTTTCGTGGTCTTTTTGGCGGATGGTTAGAAGCGTAATTTCATAATCAAAATCAATAAATTCCTCGATAATTACTTTGGGACGATTACCTCGCATATTATCTACTGCATATTGCCAGGCCGCCTTGGCCGCCGAAGGATCACTTGCAGGAATTGTGGATTGTCCTTTGCCTGAGGAGCTCATCACTGGCTTGACAACAACCTTACACTCCATAGCATCATATATATTCAACATATCATTTAGGTTATCGGCATAACCGTACTTCGCAGTATTTAGACCTATTTCGGTGGCGCGATCACGAATACGATCGCGGTTCATTGTTAAATCAACTGCACGACCAGATGGCACTACAATTCGATCAGCTTCAATATCAAGAAGCACTTGGGTGTTAATGGCTTCAATTTCAGGAACTATTAAATCTGGATCAACGGAGTTAATATGAGAACGCAACAATTCCTCATCTAACATATCGAAGATTAAAGCCTCATCAGCTAACTGCATAGCTGGCGCATTTTCATATTTATCACAGGCAACTACTTTACAACCAAGCCGCTTCAAACTAATCGTGAGCTCTCTCCCCAGCTCGCCCGAACCGAGCAACATGATCTTTCTCATACCTAAATCTTCCCTAAATTTTCTTTAATATCCCTGACAAAATTTACTAAGGAAGCATTTACTTCAGCAGATTTTTCTAACTGCACTAAGTGACCAGCTTTTGAAACCATTTCAACAGCTCGAAGATTAGGAAATTGTTTGCGTAACAAACTTATTGGATCCTCACCATGAAAACCTTTTAAATCAACATCATTTTCACTGCCTAAGAAATATGCTGGAACATTACTTTTAGTGTTTTCAAAAGGCTTTCTCTGCTTCCACTTTAAGTCCATAGAACGATACCAGTTTAGCCCACCTGTAAAACCTGACCTGCGATAAGAGTCTATAAAAACTTGTAATTCTGTTTCATCTAACCAAGACCATGGCAATGAAGGAGCATCATTCAAAGCGTCAATATAATGAGTCTCTTTCGGAAATTGGAAAGTATCAAAGTAATTTCCTTCACCACTAAGCGCCCAAAAAACTTTTGGGAAAAATTCATCTACTCGTTCAAGTAAATCTTTGTCTGCACGCCCAATTGTCTCACAAAAGTAATTAATATGAAGAAAATGATCAGCTCCCATTTCTTGATATTCTTCAAGAGGAGGTTTAGAGGGGTTGTGCGGTGCGGCTGGATTTTCAAGGCCAATAACTGCAACAACTCTTTCAGGGAAACGTAATGCCAAATCATATATCGCAAAAGCACCGAAATCTAGACCCACAAAAACTGCTTTTTCAATTTCTAAGTGATCTAGAAGTCCAATTAAATCTTTGCAAATAGTATTTACATCGTAAGCATCTATTGCATTAGGAGCGCTCGTTTCACCCATTCCACGCATGTCTGGAGCGATAACCTTGCATCCTGCATTAGACAGTGCAGGTATTTGCCTGTGCCAACTAAACCAAGTATGAGGAAATCCGTGACATAAAATTACTGGTAAGAAACCTTTCCTCGGTAAATCGTCCTCAACAAAGTGCATATGCACTCCATTAATATCTACGTAGCTGTGATTGAAAATCATTTAAACATCTCAACCGAATGTTTTAGTACTTATCATGCTTCATAAGGCAAAGATGAATGATGAAGAACAATCTTTAACCTACCATTGTCATCTTTTCGGTAACCCCAACTTTTGTCTACTTTAACTTCATCACCATTATTATTTACTAGTGTCACCCAACCTATCCACATTGCTACATTTTCTTCAATGAAAATTGCTGATGTATCCGAGTCAACTTTTCTCCAATACTTAATTCCAAAACCTGTATCATTCGGAAAATTTGGATTTTCACCAATAAAGTATGAAAGTGCACCTTCTTTACTTGGTCGAAATGTTTTACTTCCCCCACTCAATGTGGGTTTAAAAAGAATGGGTCCAAACTCAAACCCATATAAATTATCGAGAAATTCGTTAGCTACTACTCTGGCTTTATCAATACCTGAGTTTTCATAAGCCTCGGAGATTTTTAATATTCCTAATCCCCAATCATGGCGTGCCTGATCAAGGGTGTCTTCATTAATTGTCATTTTAAGCACTCTATTTTTGAATTAATTATTTTATAAGTATATATGAAATTCTATTTTTTTTAATTTTATCAGATATTCAGACTGAAAAAATAAACAACTTAATATATCAATTTAAATACTAAATTTGGGCGAGATAGGTGAACTACCTCGCCCATATTATTGAATGAGATTTAGAAACTAAAACCTAAAGAAAGTCTGATATCTCTACCTGACTCTGGCACTAGATCTTTAATTGCACTGGTGTGCCGTCTTATTTCTTCATCCGTCGCGTTACGAATTAAAGCTGACACTTTTAACCCATTAATTGATGAAGGAGTCCACTCAGCACCAAAATCAACTTGAGTGAAGCTATCAGTTGGCAATTCATTTAGACCAATATCGTCTTGTTTTGAATTATGAGTAAAATCAACTTTATAGAGTACCTCACCAACTTTGCTAGACAAACCAAGCATCAGTTTTTCGGGAGGTATTCGTGGAAGATTGCTGCCATTATCTAGCTCTCCTTCAATCAAACTATATCTTAGAGAAGTAGATAATTTATACTCAGAGAAATTAACCGAAGTATCATAAGAAAATTCCAAACCAGAGATTTCTGCATCTTGCTGAAGAAAATCGAATTCATCTTCTGATCCAGCTCTTCTTTGAAGATAAATAAAATCTTCATAATCATTTTCAAAAATGGCGAGTCTTAAACTTGAGTCTCCCCATTTTTTTCGTAGATATATTTCGGTACTAAAACTTTTCTCTTTATTTAAGTCTTCATCACCAAACTCATCTCGTTGAGCTGCAACATGTTTTCCACCTGCGAACAATTCAACCTGAGAAGGTGCTCTTTCTGAATGAGATAAAGAACCACCAAACAAAAGTCCACCATTGAATTTTTTGGCCAAACCAACAGATAAGTTGGTTAAATTATGATCAATGGTTCCATGGCTCTCATGGTCTTCGTCTCCGTGATCACCTTCATCATCGTCATCATCGTCATGCTCCTCTCTAAATGCTTCTTGTTCAATAGAGTCATATCTGCCAGCGAGTTCAATTAACCAGCTTTCATTTTCAAGCTGAGAGAGGAAAAATAGGCCAATTTCAGATCTGTCACTTTCAGGCAAATACTGCCCATGACCATGACCATCTCCATCTCCATCTCCATCGCCCTCATCGTGGGACTCAGATATAACTTTTAGGTCCATATCTCTATAATTAGAACCAAAGGTTGTCTGCCAGTTACCAAGATTTGCTGAGGCCTCTAAACGAAAGTTACTTTCGTCTTGTTCATATTGAATGCCAGTCTCAGCACCTTCCATTTCTTCTTGCTCGAATGAAGAATGAGATAAATCAGCACGTATAGAATTGAATAAATTTCCAGACAAATCATGACTTAATCGAGCCTGGAAAGTCCGATGTTCTGAGTCAATTTGAACTGACTCTTCTTCACCATGCTCCTCACCATCATGATCATCTCCATCATGATCATCTCCATCATGATCATCTCCATCATGATCATCTCCATCGTGGTCTTCACCATGACCGTGGGAATGACCAGGCACTCCATAGGTTTTATCATCAGCAGCAATCAAAAATGAAAGAGTGGTTCTATCATTTCCAAAATTACCTCCAAATGAAATACCTTGATTTTCCCCAAAAGTATTTTCAGCATCTTGAGATCTATCAGCTGGTATTTCCTCACCTTCTGATTGAAGCTGAGCCACACTTTCAGCATGAGTAGGAATTCTCATGTTATCAGCATCTTCATAATATGCTGAAAATGCAAAATTACCCATTCTAGTAAACAACGAGGCTGAATTTTCATCAGCCGAGTCACCGTATCCTAATGTCAGTGAGGTTTCATTTTCACCAGATGCCATAAGTTTGTTAAAACTATTAACCACACCTGACGATGAGTAAGGACCATAACGAAGAGAAGCAGGTCCTTTCAACACTTCAATTCTTTCAAGATTATGTATTGGAACGCCGTTAGAGTGATCATCACCAGTGTAAGCTATATCACCTGTGGACATTCCATTATTTAGAACACCAATTCTGAAACCACCAAGGCCACGAATGATTGGCTGCCCAACTGAGGGACCATAACCTGAACTATCTAAGCCAGGCAATTTTGCTAATAATGAACCTAAGGATAAATCTGAAGACGAACTAATTTCATCTTGGTCCAAAATATCTACTGTTGAAATTACTTTATCAATCGATTTTTTATAAGGGTTGCTATATACAACAACCTCATCAATTTCCTGTGCTGACAAACTTGTTCCAAACACAAAAGTTACGAGCAGCGCTACTGCCCATTTAAAAGCTTTCATAAAATTTCTCCTTAAAAAATATTTTTTTTTATTCAAAGGAGAATTGGGGGACCTCTTGGGAGATAAGTTGGAAAGCTATAAGTTAGAAAAAATTGTTGAGTAAGTTGATAAAATTCATCAAAAAAATCAGATGAAGTCGTTTCATTGCTAGTATTTATATTTTTAATTAAATCACAATGAATACAAGTAACTTCATATTCATCAGCTTCAAAATGACCATGAAATTCATGCTCATGAATATGCAATCCCCCAATCAAAAGGGATATTATTGATAGTATTTTTAATGAGTTATAAATTATAGACATCTTACGAACATTGAACAGATAAGATGAATTCTGTCAATATGGTTCTTTATACTTAACTGCCAAAAAAATTATCCTAACTATGAGTGGATTGGCTTGAGCTGAAACCCTCAGAAAAATAACCCTTTAGGCGTTGTTTAGGATTAGAAATAAAGTTGCCACGATTTTCTTCATCATCTCCTTTTGAGCAAGCTTTAATTAAAACATCAATGTATCCAGTAGCTGTCTCCATTCTATTAACATAATCATTCTCTCTAAGAGCGTTATGAGTTTGCTTCAACTTCCAGCAAGGAACATACATAAATAAGTGATGTTCAACATGATAATTTACCCAGTAGGGAGCTAAAAAAATTCGCACTAACCAATTAGCTCTAGTCGAACGTGCATTACGAAACGGGTCATTGTCATCAGGCACTAGCGCATGTTCAGCAATACTGCGGATTCTTATAATCGCCATGTTGTAAGTAAAAAAAGGTATAAGCCAAAGTGTAAGATAAAAGCTCCAATGAAATATTAAGTAGCAAAAAATAAAAATTATAATATTCGCTATAATCTCATATCCTAGTTTTTGCCAGAAATGGTATATTCTATTAATTGGTGATAAATCTTTGCCTCCAATTGCATCTAAAAATTGAGCTTTTCGCTGGTGAAAGGCCGTTTGACCGGTAAGGTCACGAAACATTTTTCTCATAAAACTTTTACGCGTTATAGGAAATGGCTTCGAGAGAACAAGATCAGGATCTTCTTCTTGTTGAGTGTTTCTGTGATGTTTTAAATGATACCGACGATATATTTCAGTTCGAGCAAATAAAGGATAAGCAACAAAAAAAGTTACTTAAAATATCATTAAAATCATGATTACGGGATAGAGCATTATGAGCTGCATCGTGCATTATTACTGCAAGACCTAACTGACGAGCGCCAATTAGCATCACGGCAAGCACATAAGTCAGAGGATTAGGAAAAAAGAAAAAAAGACATCATAGCCAATACAATTATAGACCATGCATGTATGACTAATAATGAGGAAACAAATTCAGAGCGTTCACGAAGATAACATAAAATTTTACGATCCAGTAAATCAGACGTTTTTAATTTTATTATTGATGTTTGCGCCATACTAATTCCTATTTAATATTCATAATATAAATCTTTATTTTTTTTAAAAATATCTCTAGTGAGCATTATAAAAATCTAAAGTATTGGGGATTAAATATTACAAATTAAATATCCAAGTACATATATTTTATCCAATACCTCTTTATTACATTAGCATTTTCAGATTATTACAACAGTCCATTATTCAGAGGCTGCCATTGCGGCTACTGAACTGAAATTTAATGATATCGCATGAACGAGATAACCAAACAATCTGGCTTGCTAAACGCTTAACAAATTTCTCCCCCCTCCTCTTGTCAGCGAAGATCAAACATGTTATGGCATATATTATGTCAATACAATAACTTGATACTTCGAACATTGGCTATCGGAAGAGTGCAAGTAAAGCTTATTTGAAAAATTTACCCTTTGCTATGAACCAAAACACCTCTAAAGCAGCTCAGGCAGATGTCCCTGAGGATTTTAAAACACTCATGAAACGGCCACGGATTGCCTGGCCAACCTTCATGCTGCTTTTTTCCGCTTATGCGGTTTTTGGTCTTTCATCTATTGCCTATATTGAAGGGGTGTTGCCTTTGTCCTGGAGTATCTTGTTCAATGCACTCGCTTCCTATATGGCATTCACCATGGCCCATGAAGCCTCGCACAGCTCTGTGTGTATAAACCAGAGCGTGAACGACTGGGCAGGTCGTGCAGCGATGTTACTCCTCGAACCGGGACCTTTTTTTGTGCTGTTCCGCTTCATCCACATGCAACATCACCGGTTTACCAATGACCCCGAAAAGGACCCTGATGCATGGTGTGGAACAGGGCCTGGCTGGCTTCTGCCTATCCGCTGGCTGACCGTCGATTTCGTTTACTTCAGATATTATCTGAAAGGGGAAACCTTCCGCAAGAGACCAGAGAAGGAGAAAGCAGAATTTATCTTCTCAGTGCTATTCGCTGTGGCCGTTGTGACGACAGTTATCGCGGTGGGGTGGCTGGAATATTACCTATTACTGTTCTTCATTCCAACACGCGTTGCTAAACTGGTGATTGTCTTGGCGTTCGATTTTCTGCCCCACTTCCCCCATGATGTAACGGCCAAAGACAACCGCTATCGGGCTACTTCAAATCGGGTTGGACTGGAATGGTTGATGACGCCCTTGTTCATCTCGCAAAACTATCATCTGGTGCATCATCTGTATCCAGCTGTCCCTTTCTATCGCTTACTTAAAATATGGAATGCAAGAAGGGCCTTTCACACTTCCAAAGATCCTGCAACTGTAAACACATTGGCTCTAAAGCCCAATGGCGCAAAGCCAAATTGACCATTTTCTAACAAGCTGAGTCCAATCGAAATTCGAGCACTTTTGGATCAATTTCATCAGACATTTCAGTCTTCCAGCACCTAAATGGTCAGACCACCATCAACGACGATACACTCTCCCGTCGTATAGCTGGCGGCATCAGACGCGAGATACAGCACAGTGCCTGCCATCTGGTCGGGTTCGGCGTGAGTGCCAAGCGCTACCTGGCTGATAGCCTTCTTATATATCTCTTCATCTTCAAAAAGCGCACCGGCAAATTTTGTTTTGGTGAGGCCTGGCAGCAGGGCATTGACCCGTACACCAAAATGCCCGCACTCCTTGGCGAAGGATTTGGTCATGGAAACCACCGCAGCCTTGGATATTGAATAAATTCCTTGGAACATACCAGGCTGTAGCGCATTAACCGATGCCGTGTTGATAATGGATCCCCCACCCTGATCCCGCATCATCTTGCCAGCTTCAACTGACATATAGAAATATCCGCGCAAGTTAACTTCAACCGTCTTGTCAAAGGCCCAGTCCGGCGTATCGAGGATATGGCCAAAGTAGGGATTGGCGGCAGCATTGTTGACGAGAATATCAATACGACCATGCGTTTCCCTGACATGGTCAAATATCTCTTTGATGAGAGCCATATCGCCGACATTGCATCCAAAAGCTCTGGCCGAACCACCGTCAGCCACAATAGACTCTACGACTGTATCGCAGTCTTCAACCTTGCGGCTGGAAACAATGACATGGGCACCCGCACCGGCCAGGGTTTTCGCGATGCTTTCACCAATACCCCGGCTAGCCCCGGTTACCAAGGCAATTTTTTCACTCAAATCAAACAAATTTTTCATTGTACACTTCCTACTAGCCCGTCAATATCTATGGACAGAGTTTTAATATTATGGCACAAATTATGTCAATATATCAAGGATGGGATGGTAGGTGCATAAATGAGGAAGGTTTTTTATGGCATTCTGATAGCTTTAATAATCAGCGGAGGTCTGGCTTGGGCCAACCGAGTCGAGCTGATGCTCTATATGGTCAAGAAAAAGTCTCAAGCCGAATACACCGTTGCGCCTAACCGGAAGATTGCCTGGAAACAGGGCCCAGCCACCCCTTCTGACAGTAATAGACCAAACATTGTGATGATCGTTTTGGACGACGTTGGCTACAATGATATCTCGGCATTCGGCGGCGGCATCGCAGGCGGACGTATCCAAACCCCGAATATCGACCGATTTATATCCGAGGGCGTCGTTTTCACCAACAGTTATGCCGGAAATGCTACTTGCTCGCCGTCTCGCGGCATGATCATGACTGGCCGCTACCAGACAACAACCGGTTATGAGTTCACTCCATTTCCTGGCGGTATGGGGGCACTTATCACAATCGGCAACTCCATGAATAATGGCTTACCTAAAACCCTGCCCGGTCTTGAGAATAATATGGACTTTAATGATCAAGGCCTCCCGGGTGAAGAGGTTACGTTGGCAGAAATTTTAAAAGATGAAGGTTATCATACCGTCCACATTGGCAAGTGGCATATGGGGCGAACAAACGGCATGGCGCCTAACGACCAGGGTTTTGACGAAAGCCTGCTGATGCACAGTGGCATGTATCTCCCCGAGGATCATCCGGATGTGGTCAATGCCAAGATCGAGTTTGATCCGATAGACAAATTCCTTTGGGCCAGGATGAGATACTCAGCCAGTTTCAATGATGCCAGCAACGATGATACGTTTGAGCCAGGCGGATATCTAACCGACTACTGGACAAATGAAAGCGTGAAGGTAATTGAAGCCAACAGGAATCGCCCTTTCTTTCTTTACCTGGCGCACTGGGGCACCCATACCCCGCTTCAGGCCACGCGCACGGATTACGAGGCCGTTGGTGATCTGGGCTCGCACACATTGCAGGTCTATGCAGCCATGATGCGGGCTATTGACCGCAGCGTTGGTCGGGTTTTGCAGGCGCTGGAAGATACTGGTCAGACAGAAAACACCATTGTCGTTCTGACCAGCGACAATGGCGGCGTGGGCTATATCGGGCTTAATGATTTGAACGCCCCCTACAGAGGCTGGAAACTGACCTTTTTTGAAGGCGGCCTGAAGGTCCCTGGGTTTATCAGGTGGCCAGCGGGACTGCCGGAAGGCGTGCAAATAGATGTACCAATGAGCCATATCGACATTATGCCAACCTTGGTTGAAGCCGCTGGTGCGGCACTCCCCGCTGATCGACAGATTGACGGTCTCAGCCTGCTGCCTGTTGCCCGAGGCCAGGCTGGCCTGCCCGAGCGCCCAATATTCTTCCACAGCGGCATCAACCACGCCGTACGGATGGGCGACTGGAAGCTGCAAGTCAATGACCTTGAAGGCGGTCCCTGGCTCTACAACCTGTCCAAAGATCCTACCGAGCAGAAAAATTTAGCGCCTGCCTACCCGGAAAAAGTTGCTGAATTGCATAACTTGATTAAAGCACACACGGCCAGCGGTCCGGGAGCGCTATACCCCTACTCCATGCTGGCACCGATTGCCATTGATAAGACCCGTGCGGAAACCGCTACGCCAGACGATGAAGTAGTCTACTGGGCAAATTGACAAGGAAACTCCGATGAAAAAGAATTTAATCTACATTGCTGGTGGCATGGCTACTGTGGTTGCCCTAATTGCCCTGGCGCTACCATCCATCCTGCATGGTGCAGGGCTGCATCCTATATATATCGGTCCTGTGCATGAAGCACCTGGCAAGCGTGCACTCATCATCACGACCAGCCACGGTGTGCTGGCGCCATTAGGCGAAACTGACGGCCCGGCCACAGGTGTTTGGGCATCGGAGATGACCCACCCCTATTATGTTTTTCTAGAAGCAGGCATGAGTGTGGACGTGGCCAGCATTAAAGGCGGGGAAATCCCCATTGACCCGCAAAGCTTCTACCGCCCAATCATTTCTGCAGAAGACGAGCACTTTTTGGAAGATCCGACCTTCCAGGCGAAAGTGAAAAACTCGATCCCAATCGAGCAGGTAGACATCGGCCAGTATGACACGATCTTTCTCGCCGGCGGCTGGGGCGCAGCCTATGACATGGCCCAGTCCGACGTACTCGCTGAAAAGGTCAGCGCCGCTTGGTATGCCGACAAATCGCCGATTATTGGCGCCGTATGCCACGGCTTGCTCGGCCTTGTACGCGCTACAGATCAGCAGGGAAATCTACTGGTGGCAGACCGCCGCATGACAGGTGTCACTGACAAGCAGCTCAGGGAGTTGGGTATAGAGGTGACGCCAATGCACCCCGAGACAGAGCTGAGAAAAGCAGGTGCGCTTTTTGAAGCCAGCACAGGCTTCCGGGACATCTTTCAGACCCATGTGGTGGTTGATGATGAAGAGCGCTTTGTAACTGGCCAAAACCAGAATTCCGGGCTGGAAGCAGCACACAGAATTGTGGGCTTGCTGGCCAACAAGGGAAGCTCGCTGTGAAGATCAAGATCCTTCGCATTCTGGTAGCTCTACCTGCCATCGTCTTTGTCAGCTTTGGCGTGCGGTGGCTGGTGGCACCAGCTGGCATTGCGCCCTTTTTTGGAATGGATCTGATGGAAGGCCTTGGTCGCAGCACCCTGATTGGCGACATGGCTGCGGCTTTCCTGACCTTGGGCATTTCTGTCCTGACTGGCCTTGTCACCGAGCGGCGGACATGGATCATTGTGCCTGCAATCTTTATGGCACTTGCTGCGCTAGGCCGTGTGTTGGCCTGGGCCTTTCACGACGCGACACTGGCGACCAGCATGATCGGTCCGGAAATCCTGATTGCTGCCTTTTGGCTCTTTGCCTCGAAACACATCTGCGAGGGCGAAAAGGCATGAGGAGACTGCTGGCCGCTACTGCGCTGCTTGCTGGCCTGTTGGGCCAAGCTGCTTCTGCAGACGATACTTCTGTCGACTCCAAACGTCCCAATGTGCTTCTGATCCTCGCTGACGACCTGGGCTATACCGATCTAGGTCACTACGGTAGCGAAATTAACACGCCAAACCTGGATGCTTTGGCCAGGGAAGGCATCAGTTTTTCCAATTTCCACACCGCCGCCAACTGCGCCCCAGCCCGTGCCATGCTAATGACTGGCGTCAATAATCACCTTGCTGGAGTCGCCACCATACCTGAGATGGTTCCACCGGAACTGGGTGACTACCCAGCCTATCAAGGTGTTCTCAGCCAGAATACTGTGACCATCGCGACACTATTGCAGGACGCGGGTTACCACACCTATCTATCGGGCAAATGGCATCTAGGCAGTACGCCAGAGCTAATTCCCTTCAATCGTGGGTTCGAGCGGACCTTCATGCTGGCAGACAGCGGTGCCGACAACTGGGAGCAACGTCCTTATCTGCCACTGTATAAAACCGCCAACTGGTATATGGACGGGCTACCGACATCCTTGCCGGAAGATTTCTATTCCAGCCGCAATCTCGTCGACACACTTATCAGCTTTATTAATAGTAACCGCGGTGATGGTCAGCCATTCTTCGCCTATCTGCCCCTGCAGGCTGTGCACATGCCAGTTCAGGCACCGCAAGAGTATATCGACCGCTATATGGACGCATACACCGATGGCTGGAACGTATTGCGTGAAAACCGTCGCCAAGCCGCTATAGAGGCTGGTCTGGTGCCAGCCGATGTACCAATGGCGCGGATGCATACCACAGAAGACTGGGACACCTTGACAAATGACGCTAAGCGCTATGAGGCCAAGCGAATGGCTGTATATGGCGGCATGGTGGAGGCGATGGATCATAATATCGGTCGCCTGCTACAGTGGCTGAAAGATAATGGTGAATTTGAAAACACCATTATTATCTTCACATCAGATAATGGCGCCGAGGCTTCGGACATGACCATTCCTGGCGCAGCACTTGGTATGCGGATCACCGGCCACAATATAGAATATGCCACCCTTGGCCTGAAACGATCACTCAATACTATTGGGCCCTCATTTGCCAGCGCCGCTGCTTCACCACTTTCATGGTACAAGTTCCAAGTTGGCGAGGGTGGTATGCGTGTACCCCTGATCATCAGCGGGCCGGGACTTGAGGCCCAAAAGGGATTTAACAATGCCTTCACATGGATCGCCGATTTGGCACCAACTATTTTGCAAATGACTGGCACTGATATGCCTGGCGAACGCTATGGTGGCAAACCCGTGCATGGCATGGAAGGTAAGGACTTAACTGGCCTTCTCACCGGACATGCTGACCAAGTCTATGGTCCCAACGATTTTGTCGCCTATGAACTGGCAGGTAACAAGGTCGTATTTCACGGTGACTATAAAATTGTCTTGCACGCCCGGCCCCAAGGAGACGGCCAATGGCGACTCTACGATATTGTCCGCGATCCCGGCGAAACGGCAGACCTCGCCACAAAGCACCCTGCTCTGTTCCAGCGCATGTTGGGGGAGTGGGAGATGTTTGAGCAGCGGGCGGGCGTGCAAACGCTGCCGCCGGGTTACGAATCCAGACGACAGGTTACCATCAATGCCCTCCGCAAGATGTATCTGAACCCGATTCTGATCTTTTTGTTGACACTGCTGATCTTGACGCCTTTCGCGGTCGCCTGGAAAATGCGTGGAAAGAATAACCGCGCATGAACGAGATAACCAAACAATCTGGCGTGGCCAGCAGTACACCTCCTGCTCTAGTACGTTGGTTGCAATCGAAAATAATGACACGTGTTGGCAGTGCTGAAAGTCAGCAAAAGCTTTGGCAGTCGCGAGAAAAAAAGCGGCAGGCAGACGGTCGCCACCATGAGGTGCTTTACTTTCATCAGGAGAGCGATGGCTATTCGGACCTGGCTGCCCAAACGCTGGACAAGTTGGTCGCCCGCTATGACATCACGCTCGGTGTCCATCTGGTCACTGCCGAAACCGGTGCCAACACGCCGGAACTGGAAATGCTCAAGTTAATGTCCCACCGGGATGCCGCACTGATTTCACCCCATTATGGCCTTGATCAACCAACGGTTCTCTCCCCTGAACAGGCCATGGCATTGCAGGACAAGATGGGCGGTGCTCATGGCTCCCTTCATGAGCGTCAGGCCGCCGGAAATACTCTCCGCAGCAAGCTTGGCCATTATAGCGGCGCCATGTTTTACTACGAAGGTGAGTGGTATTGGGGCATCGACCGCCTGTATCATCTGGAGGCCCGCCTTAAATCGCTTGGTGCAGACAAATCTCCTGACCGGCCACCACTTTACCCTAGGCCCAGCAATGCAGTTAGTGGTGACGCAAGCGCATTGACACTGGAATATTATCCGTCCCTGCGCAGCCCCTACACTGCTGTTTCCTGGGAACCCACCATGAAGCTGGCGCGTGAAAGTGGCATCAATCTGGTGATCAAACCAGTTTTGCCCATGGTGATGCGAGGCGTGCCTGCCACTCGTCAGAAAGGCATGTACATCTTCAAGGATGCAGCCCGCGAAGCCCGGGCCCAGGGTGTCCTATACGGTAAGTTTTATGACCCCATTGGTGAGCCAGTACTTAAAGGCTATGCTTTGTATGCTTGGGCAAAAACTACAGGTAAAGGAAATGACCTACTTGGGGGCTTCCTGAATGCCGCCTTTGTAGAAGGGATAAACACAAACAATTATCATGGGCTTCGCCACATCGTAGAAAAGGCCGGACTGGATTGGCAAGAAGCCCGTAACCACCTAAACGACACAGAATGGCATTCAGAACTGGAACAAAACCGCCTGAGCATGTACGGATTTGGCAGCTGGGGTGTGCCAAGCTATCACTTGCTGGATGCTAATGGAGATTCTGTCCTTGCCGTATGGGGTCAAGACCGCCTATGGTTGGTTGCAAGAACGATTGCAGACCTGATCACTAACAAGGCGGAGCGACAGTTCTAGCCGTAAGAGAAGGGAAGCGAATCTATATGGTAAAGACCACGGAAAACGCGCATGCCGATGGGCGACGAGAAAGAAGCGAGCGTAGCCGTGAGGCCATCAAGAAAGCCATGATCGAACTGATGGCAGAGGGTATCCGTGAGCCTACAGCACAAATGGTATCTGAAAGAGCGGGCGTGGGTATCCGAACCGTTTTCCGCCAATTTGATGATATGGGCAGCTTGTTCCATTCACTGCACCAGGATCTAATCAATCGTGATAGTCCAATCCTGCAAACAAGCCTTACCGAAGGCACTAAGGAGGAACGTCTCGACAGCGCAATTGAGGCGCGCCACAAACTATATACCATTAATCGCGAAACCCTTCTTTCAACATATGGTCTGATGTGGAAGTATGACGCCCTGAAACAAAACTATGCTGATTTGAACCACCGGTTAAAGAAGCGGATGCTCCTGAGCCTGTATGAACTCAAGACAGCACCCGAAGCCGACAAGAATCTTGCAGAGATGTTGCTTTCATTTGAAACGTGGAACCGGTTGATCCGTCACCAAGGTTTAAGCCCTGACGATGCTAAAGCCATTATTCGTAGTCAAGTTCTCCCGCTTCTCAAACCCTGATTTCGCTTTTTCTGAACATGCACCCATGACCTTCGCAGTTAGAGCAGGACGCGAGACCTGCTAGTTCAAAATATTAAGGACTCCATTAATCGCCATGAAAGCTTCAGTTTGTAACACAGTTTTTTGAACACGAATGGAACTTTTTCCCGCTAGTTATCCTCAACAAGCATTTCGCAATCAGTTGCCCTGAGAATGTCCATCACCCGACCTCGATCTGACGCATTTAATTTCCCATATTCGTCCCGAACCCATCTCAGCGTCTTGGCTTGGTAAATATTGACTGGCTGCTCCCAGACGGCGCCGTCAACCTTACATGACCAGTTTTGCTCGCCTGCCAAGGCAGCCATGCCATTTGCAATCATGGTCGGCACATAGGTGCGACCAACCTCACGTAAGACTTCAATCAGTGTCCCGGGCAAGTTTTCAGGATCATTCCAGTCAGTCTTGTCCAAATCGACGCCGCTTTGATCTTCCATGATATCGACCCAGGACACGGTCCGCCGTGATATGTCGTGGGCAATCTGACGAGGCGTTGAATCCTCGGCAATCAACTGGGTTAGCTGGCCATGTATTGCAAAATCAGCCGAAGAAGGGCGCGTCCCGAGCAGAAAAGGTTGGGTCTCGATATGCTTGCCCATCAATGCCAGAAATCGCTTGTAGGACGCCTCGATCAGGGGCGCAGTCGTATCATTTGACCCGACCCTGAACAATCGATTGATCTGGCGCTGGCTAAACATTTTCGCCAACTGGCTAACCATGTCCTCAGGAACGCTGACCATGCTGCTGTAGATTAATTTTGACCTAGCCTCAGATATATCCATCTCATTAGTCCAGCGATAATGGAACATATATTTGACTACCCATTCGTCGCCAAAGTCCTCAAGCAGATAATTGATGAACTTGATCACCGGGTCGTCCGGCAGAACAGAGCGTCCCTCATACATGCCTTCCAGCACACGAATAATGGGTGTGGAGTCGACTGAAGCCACTTCCTGCCCGTTTTCATCCGGTATCAGGAAGACTGGATACAGAACAGGCTTAGGCTTTTCAATTCCGAGCTCGGCCAGTTTCTGGTTTAAGTCACCCCAAATGATCTGATATGGAATATGCCGATAGCGCAGCAGAGCAACCATCTTGCGAGTATAAGGAGACATGGTTCCGCCAAGGACGCGCAGTCTTTGAGGCATTCTGAATTCCTTTTACAATCGATTGTCTTTTCTGATGTCGTCCGAACCTGCTGGTAAAGAGAAGAAATCTCCGTCGCTGCCGACATGGATGGGGCCGTCAAAATATTGCCTCGCGTTGCCCAGAAATATCTTTTTCATCCCAGGCAAGGGCAGCATTGGAACAATATGATTGAATGCCAGATATCTGACGCCAGCCTCGTCAGCAAGCTTTGCAACATCTTCCGGGGACGTATGATAGTCGCGGATATCAAAGAAGATTTTTTCCATAGTTTTCTGGCCAACAAGTTTGGCTTTTTCTTCTGCCAGCTCAACCAGTTCCATTGACAGGCCTTCATGCACAAGCAGGTCGACGCCACTTGCATAACGGATCAGATTATCGGACCGAATTGTATCGCCGCTGATTACGATTGACCGATCCTTGTATTCAATGCGGTAGCCAATGGCAGGCAATACTGGCGCGTGATCAACCAAAAAAGCACTAATACGCAGGTCTTCTTTTTCAGTGACAGTTACAAGTTCATCGCCAGAAACGTCGATCCGCCGGGCCGTACCACCCTTACCAGAAGTTGGCACGATAGCATCACCATGGTGGGCGGTGCGATAATCACTGTCTAGGCCATAAGCCATATTGAAGCCATCAACCACCCTTGTTACGCCTGCCGGGCCGTAAACCGGTAGCGGGCTTCTGTGGTTACCAGCGACCCAGCGCTGCAACATCACCTCCCCAAGATCACCGATATGATCTGAATGGAAGTGGGTTAGAAAAACACTATCCAGCATGCCAGTGATAAATCCCATAGCCCCGATGTTGTGGCTGCTCCCCACATCAAAAAGAAACATATCCTCGCCTGCTATGACTATTGTACACGGGGCACTTCTGTCAGGATCTGGCAAGGGTGAACCCGCACCACAAAAGCCAACATGCAATCCGTCGACCAGATCTGGAGCTTGTAAGGATGTTGCCATCCTACTCTCAATCGCTTTTCCGAACAAAAAAAGGCTGGCCTGCTCGCGCATAATTAGCACAAGCCCAAGGAGCAGAATTACCAGTATGGAGATTTTTTTCACAAAGACGCTCCTTTAAATATTGAAAGCTTCAAGTTGACCGAGTTTTATTCGTAACACTAAATATTTGGATGGTCATGGCTAATTTTTCCCCATAATCTTGCGCTCTATTAAATATTATGACATAAATTATGTCAATATATTCCGGCTCGCCGGATAGCTTTTCTTTAGGACATATAAGATGGCTGAAAAAACCTATGTTCTCTATGGCATGATGGCCTCGCTCTATACGGCGAAGGTAAGGGCCTGGTTTCGCTTTCACAGTGTGCCATTTATCGAGGTTTGCGCAGGCTCTCAGGAATTCACCGAAACCATTGTACCTGTTACAGGCCGTTGGATTATACCTGTCATCATGACGCCTGACGGGACTATACTACAAGATGGCACAGCCATTCTGGATTGGCTCGACAAGAAGGAAGAAAATAAAGGGTCGATCCACACGAACCAGCCTGTCCTTCAGGCGGTGGCACACCTGTTTGAGCTGTTTGGCGGTGAAGGCCTCCTGCGCCCGGCCATGCATTACCGCTGGAATTTTGACGAGGAAAACCTCAGCTTCCTTAAGCTATCCTTTCGGGACGTCCTGCCAATTGTACCTTCCGAGGAAATGTACGAAGAGCTGTTCGAGCATGCATCTGGCCGCATGCGAAAGGCCACCCGGTTTTTCGGTGTAAATCCGGATTCGATCCCATTGATTGAAGCGGCTTATGATGAATTCATGGACCTTGCAGAAGCCCATTTCAGCGAGCATCCTTTCCTTCTGGGAAGCAGGCCAACGATTGGTGACTATGCACTTTTCGGACCGCTATTCGCCCATCTGGGTCGCGACCCAAAGCCGCTGGCTTTGATGCAGAAGCGGGCCCCTGCCCTTTTTCAGTGGCTGGAACGGATGAACGCCCCCGCAGGCATCAAAAATCACCTGATGGTGGCAGGTGAAGGCAAACTGTTTGCTGAAGATGCCCTGCCGCAAACGCTTCTCGCCCTGATGCGCTATGTGGCGGAAGAATACCTAGCCGAGATCACCGCGCATGTGGACTTCACCAATACGTGGCTTGAGGGCAAAAGCACCAGTGAACTGAATGATGCTGGCAAGGGCGGTCTGAACCAGCGGATGATCGGTTTCGCTGAATTCCCCTGGCGTGGGCAGACCCTGAGCACGGGTGTCATGCATTACCGCTTCTGGCTGATGCAGCGACTGACTGATCACTTGTCTGAGCAATCGCCAGAAAATCAGGCGGACATTCGATCCCTTTTCGCCAGCACAGGCCTTGAAAAAATCCTGGATCTACGCATCACCAAGCGTGTTGGGCGCAAGAACAATCAGGAAATCTGGGAGGAAGAATAATCATGAATTCAGCCTTATTACAGATAAAAACTATCACCGACGACGGCGATTATTTCATCTCCGTAAGTCTGGACATCATGTTGAAGAAGCATGCTGACATGCGGGCAGCGCGCCGAGTTTATTTGTGACAGCAATTTAATCAGGAAGAAGGCTTTATGGACATTACTCAGATCAGAACCACCCAGTTTCACGATGGCAGCACCGATGCCATCTTTACCACCACCCACGACCCCTTGCCAATGTTACAGGAGGGGGAAATCAGGGTGCGAACCGACTGGATATCTCTAGACCCTGCCATGCGCGGCTGGACCACCAACAAACCCAGCTATATGCCGCCGGTCCAGCCCGGTGAGGTGATGCGCTGCTTTGGTGTGGCTGAGGTGCTGGAGAGCAGGTCAAAGCACTTTGAAGCTGGTGACTGTGTTACCGGTTTTATGGGCGTCCAGACGGAAGGTGTGCTGAACCAGCGGGGCTTGCGTAAGATTGACCTGAGTTTTGCCGAGCCAAAAGACTATCTGGCTGGCCTTGGTATGACTGGCTATACAGCCTATTTCGGCATGACAGATATCGGCAAACCTCAAGAAGGTGAAACGGTCGTTGTGTCTGCTGCCAGCGGGGCTGTAGGCTCAGTGGCTGTGCAGATTGCAAAGCTTTCGCGCGCGCGGGTGATCGGTATTGCCGGTGGGCCAGAAAAGTGCGCTTACCTTAAGGATAGCCTGGGCCTCGACGGAGTCATTGATTACAAAAATGAAAGCGTTAATAAAGGCCTGAAGCGCGAATGTCCTGACGGCATCGACCTTTATTTTGATAATGTAGGTGGTGAGACACTGGAAGCTGTATTGAGTCAGATAAATTACCAGGGCCGAATTGTGGTTTGCGGTGCTATCAGCCAATATGGCGATATCGAGAATGCTAGAGGTCCGCGCGGATTCATGTCAGTAATTACCCAGAGCGTCCGCATCCAGGGTTTTACGATGAAAGACTATTACAACCGTATCCCCGAGGCCTTCACATATTTGCTGCAGGCCAAAATAAATGGCGACATGAAATTCCGGGAACATGTCGTGGAGGGAATCGAGAACTTTGAAGAAGCCTTGGCCATGATCTTCCGCGGCGATAACCACGGCAAGTTGCTTCTGAAGGTGAATAAATGAGCTGGGAAATCTGGATAACTGCACTGGTCCTCTACGGTATCTTCTGTCTATGGTATTTCAATACCAAAGGCCCACTCTCAACTGACGAAATCGATAAATATATCAAGGATGCAGAAGCGCAAACGCTGGGTGCAGACCTGAACGATCTACGGAAATTTCTGGAAGAAGATGACGGCAAGGAATTTGTCATGCAGAATATGCTCACCCTCAAGACCGGCGAAGTGCCTCATCCTGTAACTGGTGAAATGACACACCCACGCAAGCTGATCCAGCTCTATTTCCAGCCATTCATGAAATCTATCTTTAAACGGGCAGGACACCCCGTGCACCAGGCGCTGCGGCTGGGCGGGCGTATAGACGCCTGGGACTGCCCTGAGGACCCAGGTTACAGAGTTTGGGCGATGGTCAGATACCGGTCCCGCCGTGACATGATGGTGTCATTAGCAAAACCTGAATTTGCCCACCTACATGTCTTCAAACAATCCGCTCTCTCGATGACAGAGGCCTATCCCACTAGCATGCAAATGAGCCTCTTCATGCGCCCACACAAAGCCGTTGCCCTGATCTTGCTGCTACTTGCCTCACTAGCACAGAACATTACTCTAATTGTTTAAGGACAAAACATGATAACTACCGAACTTTGGGTCGACATGACCAACCTCCGTAACACCAAAGTTGTGCAGACCGAGGCTCCTGAACTTTCCGAAGGAGATATCCTTGTGGCTGTCGAAAAGTTTGCCATCACTGCCAACAATGTGGGCTATGCCGTTTCCGGCAACATTATTGGTTACTGGAAGTATTTCCCGACAGATGACCAGCCCTGGGGCAAGGTCACTGTCTGGGGCATGGCAGACGTGTTAGAAAGCCGATGTGAAGGGATTCAAGCTGGTGAGCGGCTCTATGGCTTCTTCCCAATGAGCACTCACCTCAAGATGACACCCAGCCGAGTCCGCGACGATAACTTCATTGACGGCGCCGCGCACCGCCTAGAACTGCCTGCGCTTTATAACCATTACAGCCGCACAAAATCAGAGCCTATCGAACTGCAGGCCATTGAGGACGCCCGCTGTATTTTCTTCCCGCTATTCATTACTGGATATGTTATTGCGGACTTCTTGATGGATAATGAATGGTTTGGCGCAGAACAGATTGTTGTGGGTTCTGTATCGAGCAAAACAGGCTATGGCCTCGCAGCTTTTATCAAAGCGAATGGGTTCCAAGGTAATCTGATTGGCATGACGTCCGGACGTAATAAGGAGTTCGTGGAAAGCTTAGAGCTCTGTGACCAGATTACAACTTATGATGAGATTGAAGGTCTGAACCAAGTCCCTACTGCCTTTATCGATATGGCCGGGGATGGCCGAATCCGGGCGCGTCTGCATCACCATCTTGGAGACAACATGAAGACCAGCCAGATTGTTGGCATCACCCACTGGGAAAGCGAGCAAATCAACGAAAAGCTGCCGGGTAGCAAACCAACATTCTTCTTTACGCCCACCCAGATCGAAAAGCGTAGCAAGGATTGGGGGCCAGGGGTGCTAGAGCATAAGGGCTATGCTGCCAGCGCAGGGCTGGTGATGAAGCTCAAAGATCAACTGAAGCTGGAATTCCACCAGGGGGGAGAGGCCTGCGCTTCCATATGGGCGGACATGCTGGACAATAAAATCTCTGGACAACAAGGGATCATGGTTTCACTGCAAGAAAAGGACGAAGAAAATGCTTGAACTTCTTTTTCCAAAGACGATTGATAACACCTACCGTGGTCAGAAAGTCGCCCTATGGTTCTTTTATCTGATCACGACAGTCTGGCTGTGGCGCAGCCAGCATCATATGTTTGCTGCCGACGGCGGTGCGCAATCAATTGCGACAATCCCTCTGGACCAATGGTCAGCTGGAGCCAGCCAAACTGTTGTCGGCATCTTCGCCCTGTGGGGTCTGTCGCAGCTGATTATTGCCCTGCTGCAGTTAATCGTCGCCCTTCGCTACAAGTCATTGGTACCCTTTATGTATCTGGTGCTTATTGTTGAGCAGGCAGGTCGCCTTTTTGTCTTTAATTATAAGCCGGTAATAACGGCTGGCACTGCCCCGGCTGGTGCGGCCGCTGTCCCGTTGATGATAGTGGTACTGGTAATGTTTAGCTTGTCCATCTGGCAGCGAAAGAAAACTGCCTCGTGATGAAAGTTCTGCGTACACCGGACAGTCAGTTCGAAAACCTTCTGGATTATGACTTTCCCCCCACATATACCACTATCCAGGACGTTGATGGCACCCACATCCGTATCCATAGCGTGGATGTAGGACCAAAAGACGCCGACCCCATCCTCTTGATGCATGGAAATCCGACTTGGAGCTATCTCTATCGCCACATGATCAAGGCGCTTGAAAAAACTGGGCGCCGCGTCATAGCTCTCGATCTTGTGGGATGTGGACGTTCAGATAAACCTGCCAAACGCAAATATTACACCCTGGCCCGACATCACGACTGGTACTGCAAATGGTTGGAGACCAACAATCTTGATAATATCACACTCGTCTGTCATGACTGGGGTGGCACATTGGGGCTGAAACTGGTCGCAAAATACCCGGAACGCTTTGCCCGAGTCTTTGCAACCAATACTGGGTTGCCCACCGGACAAGGGGGCAGCAAATTACTAAAATGGTGGCTACGCCTGATGAAATTCGCCATTGCTTTTCCTTGGAATGCTTTTGAGGCAAATTTCGTAAAAACAAAGCCCACACATGATGAAATGAAGGCTTTCAAGGCGCCATTTCCTTCTCGAAAGTACCAGGCTGGTATTGTGAAATTCCCTCAGCTAATAGCTATTTTTCCGGATAACCCCGGAGTTCCTGCCAATCGAGAAGCCTGGGCTAAGCTCGCAAGCTTTGACAAACCCTTCCTAACGGTCTTCGGTAACAAGGATCCTGTGACGCGAAAAATAGAAAAACGCTTGATTGATCACATACCAGGATGCCGGAAACAGTCTCACACCATTTTGGACGGTATCGGTCATTTCTCGCCCGAAGAAGCACCAGACGCGCTTCTTGAACACCTGATACCATTCCTTGATACCTGAAAGAGCCAAAAAATCTCTAACCGCGGAAGACAATAATGTCGAACGAATTTGTCAATACTCACTGGACGAATTCTTAAAGTTCATTCAGATGAAACTATCGTCCTAACTAACATACTGGACAGGCTCGTCTGAAAAATGAAAGGCGGGCCCCAAAGGAGCCCGCCAGAGGGATTTAAGAAAAGGAAATGCGCCCCTGCTGAGTGAAACCGCCTTTCCTAGAAACTCTTTCGAAGACTGAGGCCATACGTTCTCGGCACGTTGCGATATCCGTTGATGACGCCCTGTTGCAATACACCCGGAAAGGCCGAAAGCAGATGTTCATCGTTAAATAGGTTTCTGGCCCAGAGTTGAACTGAAAGCCCATTTTCCCATGAAAGGCCGGAACTCGCATTTACTGTGCTGATCTCCCGGAAGGGTTGCTCAGCCCCTGTAGACGACAGAATATTATCAACCATCAAAACGTTACTTTCATATTGCCAATCGGCTCTAACAAACGCCGCTGCACTTCCTAGTTCGAAGTTATAAGTAACTGATGAAGATATAGACCACTCGGGAATACCTGCAGGCTCCTCACCAGAAAGATCAATAACGCTATTATTTGGCCCCGGAGCGTTTTCGAACTGGTCATAAATTGCATCCAGATAAGTTGCCGCAAATGTTAATCGTAACTGATCTACCGGAAGCCAGACTGCATCAACCTCAAAGCCTTCGGTAGATTGTTCTCCTGCGTTGGCAAGAACAAAACCTGACCCCTGAAATAGATTAGACTGGAAACCTTCAATACTCTGCTCAAATATAGCAAGATTGAACGCACCTCGCTCAAATCGTGTCTTAAGACCGAGTTCATATACTGTTGCCTCCTCAGGTCCCGCAAAACGAGTTCCAAAGAATCTTGAAGTAGCTGCGCTGCTTCCCAACTCATAAACCGCCGGCAATAAACCAGCCGCCTGAAGGGCTGCACCGTCCGCGAAAACGGGAGCACTGGCCCTTGAGAGGTTCCAAGAAGTAGATTTAAAGCCAGTCGATACTCCTGCATAAACAGATACGTTTTCACCCGCCTCATATGTTGCACGAATATTCCAGGTCAGCTTATCATCATCCGATTTGCCGTCCTCAATGCTGTTGGGTAGATCAATCATGGGAGCTACGAACTGAAGTGATTTCAGCTTGGTAATGATGCCATTCTGAACCACAGGGAAAAATCCCTGCAAATAGCCTGCCTGAGCTGCTGGCCCAGCGCCGCCGCTGGCAATAAGAGTCTGGTTGGTCTGATTAAGCGGAATCCCAAATGTACTAAGGAATGACTGATAGAGTGGGTTAGTTGGATCATCCCACGCTGCAGCTATTTGCCCATTTGCCAAGGTGTCTGTTCCATTTGCGGTATTAAGATCGAGCGCAAACCAAGGGTCAACTTGATTGACGGTCGCAACAATCTTCTTCTTGTCTCTCGTATAGTTCAGCCCACCAGTGATTGTCAGCCTGTCGGAAACGTGGAAATCCATCGTACCAAATAAAGAAGTCGAGGTGTTGTCCTGCTCATAAGTCTCATTCGCTGCAACACCCTGTCTATAAAATGTCCCTGGTGCGAAGCCATTCGCTGCTTCCACAACTCCAAAAAGTGTAGGGCCACCAGCCAATGCGTTAATATATGTTCTTGTGTTCGCCCCCCAATCTAGTCCGTCAACCGAGTCAACTTTGTCTTTGAACAGATATCCACCGATCATCCAGTCAATTCTATTTGTACCTGTTGAGGTAAGCCTGATTTCTTGAGTCCATGTATCTATATTTATATTTTCCTGCCGTTGGATCATGTCGAGGCTAGTAAAGTCTGCATCATAATCGTTGGAAGAGTCATTAGATCGATACGATGTGATCCAGGTCAAATTAGAGTGCTCGAAATCATGGCTAATATTAGCCGAAAACCCATAATCCTCCACCTTGTTGACTGGTGAAAAGTTTACAAAACTCTCATCAGCATAGACATTCTGGTCGTCGGAAAACTGCCCACCCAACAAACGAATTACATTTGCAGCACCATCATTTTGTATGTTCAAGATTGAACAGCAAATCTCATCTAGTTCAGAATAGTCAGCAATTAAACGGATTTTCGTGTTGTCTGATGGGTTAAGTAAAAGTTGGCCGCGAAGACCGAACCGGTCACGATCATTGATATCTGCTACGCCATCAATCTGCGACTCTGTATAGCCATCTCGCTTGTTCAAATTGGCACCTAAGCTAAATGCGGCAGTATCTGTTAAGGGGCCACTGTAAAAGGCTTTGACCGTATTGTTGTCATAGTTTCCATAGCCAACTTCCATGTAACCTTCACTCTCAAATGAAGGTTCCGGAGTTACGATGCTGATTACACCAGCTGAGGCGTTCTTTCCGAATAAGGTGCTTTGTGGGCCCCGCAGGACCTCAACACGCTCGATTTGGGGAAAATCACCTATACGTGCCGCAGAACGTGACCTGTATACTCCATCAACAAACATTCCAACCGAAGATTCAATTCCAGGGTTGTTGGCACCGTTACCAAAACCACGAATGATAAAATTGGTATTGGATGATGTTTGCAATTGAGAAACGCGTAGGCTTGGAACGACTGACTGTAGATCTTTCATGTCCATAATACGTGACTGCTCTATAGTCTGCTCGGTAGTTACCGATACCGCGACAGCAATGTCTTGCAAGGTAGTTTCACGTTTGGTTGCACTTACGATAATCTCCTCCACCAGCATTTGATTGCTGTTTTGATCTTGCGCTGCAAGCGGCATAGACCAAACCAAGGCGAGTGAAACCAAACTTGCGTTGGTAAATAGTTTTCCATAATTACGGATATCAATCATGTGGATCCCCTCCTACTGACTCTTATATGACAGACTTCCCCCGCCTGTTTTGGCATATACTATGCCAATATATTTACAATTAGCATATATTATGCCAATATAACAACATTAATTTTATCGCGACGAACTTTTTGCGCGACTGCCATATGGTGAAGCAAATAGGAGGCCGCTATAACCGTTTACATTATTGCCCGTTTCAAAATTCATGACCGCGCCGGTTATGACCGCTATGAGGAAAACTTCATGCAAGTGTTTGAGCCGTTTAGCGGCACCATGCTGAGCGTCGATGAAGAGCCGACAATATTGTAGGGCGATTTCGACTTCACCCGCTCCGTACTGATTGAATTTCCTTCCGCCGAAAAGGCAATGGCATGGATGACCTCACCCGAATATCAAGAGATTGCCAAGCACCGACTGGAAGCCAGCTTCGGCAATGCGATTATGGTGAAAAAGCTGGAAACCTAAAGGCTCTTTATTATTTGAGGTTTTTTTATGACGATCACGCAATCTATACCCGACACGACACATAAATTGCACGGCATGCTAATGTCGCCGTTTTCTATGAAGTTGCGAGCTTACTTACGGTACCGCCGCATCCCCTTTCAGTGGTGCAATAATGCGCGTGCACATGAAATCGCCATGACGAAAGTCAGTACCTATATGGTGCCAGTGATTGAATACCCCGACGGTACATTCGAAAATGACTCAACGCCAATCATCGATAAGTTTGAAGAGAATATTACTGCACGTCGTACGGATCCTGAGAATGAAGCAGACGCCTTTCTCGCTTACTTGATCGAAGACTTCGCAGACGAATGGTTGCTCTGGCCCTTCTTTATGCATCGTTGGCGTTTGGAGGCCGACCAAAAACACAACAGCCAATGGATTCTTTATGAGGCGCTGCAGGGCAATGTCCACGATGATGATTTTGCCACTCAAAGTGAGTTTTGGGCCAATCGTCAAATACAAGGCATAAAATTGCTTTGTGGCAGTCCCGATTATGACGAGTTACTAGACAACAGTCTGCAAGCGTTTTTGAGCATTATGGAAAAGGCGGTATCAAGAAGACTATTCTTCTTTGGTTCACGCCCATCACGTGCCGAAATCGCGATTTACGGGATCCTCTCTCAAGAAATACAGGACCTTTCAGCTTCTTCATTTATGTATGAGAAGTACAGGTTCACCACGCGCTGGGTAAGTATTATTGACGACATGAGTGGTGTGGAGGGAGACTGGGAGCCTCTAAGTACCGATACAGAAAAGCTCTTGACGTCACCGCTAGCAGAAATACTAAAGCTTAGCGGTAAATATCATTTGCCGTTATTGCTTGCTAATGAAACAGCTCTCGCAAATGGCGAGGATGTATTTTCTTTTGATATCGATGGCACCGAGTTCACCCGCAGATCCCACAAACGCCATGAAACTTGTTTGCCCATGCTGCGAAAACGCTACGCTCAACTTTCGGGGGAGTCAAAGTACGCACTTAAAACCGTTCTCGAAGAAACAAACTGCTTGAAGTACCTGGCCGATGATGCCGCCTAGAGAGATCGGCCTGCAGTATAAGTTACCCTTCGGGGAAAATATGACATTCTGCAGGCATGTTCCCAAGCTGGGTATATGAGATGAAATTTGTGGCAAATCCATCCGTATCATCAGCGAGCGAGTCGGCGCTGTCGTCGCGCGTGGAGATGTTAAAGTAGGCTTTCAGCAAATCAATGAAATCTTGCCGATTGACGGTATTGATTATGCCGGGCCGCTGCCTGACGCGATTCAAAAAATTACTATTTTCTCAACCGGCCTGAAGCGCGGCGGCAATAAAATGCTGGTGCAGAGGCTTATCAATTATCTGTTAGCCACCGATAAAATTGAGCTTATTGATACCACCGGGCTTGATTCGGTTGCCAAAGATTTATAGGAGAAATTTGGTAGCGGAGGAGGGACTTGAACCCCCGACACGCGGATTATGATTCCGCTGCTCTAACCAGCTGAGCTACTCCGCCCCTTCAAAACGTTGGACATATAAAACAAATCTTTGTTTCTTGCAATCGCCGTTTTGCGTGACTATTGAGCTGATATGATCCAACCACCACCGAGAACACGTGCCGCTGGTCCTTCCTCAGCGCCATAAAATACACAAGCCTGACCGGGGGAAACCCCCTCTTCAGGTATATCCAAAGATACCTCAGCTCGCTGGCCTTGAAGTAGTGTCAGATTAGCCCGTACCGGCGATCCGGTTGACCTGATTTTAACTTTTACATCTATAGGGTCAGAAAGCCTCTCACCCCCCAACCAATTGACTTCATCCAAAATAATAGTTCGCCTTGCCAAAGCCTCTTTTGGGCCAACAATGACCTGTCTGGTGTCAGCATCGATGCGAACTACGTAAAGTGGCTCACCTATCGCCACACCGAGACCACGACGTTGGCCTACCGTGTAATGCAATACGCCCTGATGTTGCCCCAAAATATTGCCATACATGTCCACAATCTCCCCCGGTAAACTACAATCAGGTCTCAAGCGTTCAATAACTGATGCGTAGTCACCATTAGGAACAAAACAGATATCCTGACTGTCAGGCTTATCGGCTACTGGCAGGGCAAGTTTTGCAGCAAATTCTCTAATTTCATTTTTGGTGAGATGCGCCAGGGGAAAACGCAGAAACGATAATTGCTCGTGTGTGGTAGAAAAAAGAAAGTAAGATTGATCGCGCTTTTCATCAACAGGCCGACGCATTTGCCACTGACCGTCGTTAAAACTTGTCTCAATATAATGCCCAGTCACCAACGCCTCTGCCCCCAAATCTTTCGCCGTGGTAAGCAAATCTTTAAACTTCACTGTCTCGTTGCATTTAACACAGGGAATAGGCGTGTGCCCTGACAAATAAGTATCAGCAAAATTATCTATCACGCTTTCACGGAATAGGCTCTCATAATCAAGTACATAATGCGGAATATCCAACGAAGCGGCGACACTTCTCGCATCATGGATATCTTGACCTGCACAACAGGCACCTTTACGTTTCGTTGCATCTCCGTGATCATACAGCTGAAGAGTTATACCTATAGTGTCATAACCAGCACGTTTAACAAGCGCAGCGGCGACCGAACTGTCAACGCCTCCGGACATTGCAACAACTACTCTCTGAGTAGACCGCATTTCTTTGTTTGAGCCCCCCTCGGAAAGCTCCAAGTCTATATCCGGTAAATCATTCATAACCAATATTTCTAATTCTGAGTCAGTAGATATTTCCATTAGATAAATCTTTTTAAGTTACTTTCTAGTTCGCTTGCTAGACCTCTAAAAGGCTGTAGTAATCCATTTAAAAGAGCATCTTATGGTAATTTCACCATCGCACATTACCTAGATTTTCAGATGCATAAAATCATCCGCGTAACAATTCAAATGATAATTATATTCTATATATTTGATTATAATTCTTCTATTAAATTTAAAATACTTTGGCTCAGAAAATATGTTAAATGCTTTTTATGCCCGATTTTGACTCTTCGAATCCCAATCATATCTACTTCCTGTGCTCTCTAGCTTTAAAAGCTGGCAAAAATGCAATGGTGCATTTCCATAATGATATTGATGTAGAAACTAAAAGTAACAACTCCCCCGTCACCATTGCAGATCGCGAGGGCGAAGAAATTATTATTCGGGGAATTAAATCGCAGTTTTCCAAAATTCAAATAATTGGGGAAGAAAGTTCTGAAAACGGCTTACCCGATAGAATTGAGGATAAATTCTTCCTTCTTGACCCACTTGATGGCACTAAAGAATTCATCAATAAGCGTACAGATTTCACAGTAAATATCGGTTTTATTGATAAAAGCGCACCTGTTAGTGGCATTGTGTATGCGCCGGCATTGAACCGCTTATTTTTCACATTGGATAATAAAGCATATGAAACAAATATCGCGCCGGATGATAAAATTATCGATGACATAGACGCGTTATTTTCCACCTTGTCAAAAGCTAAAGAGATACGTGTTCGTCCGAAGCCAGATGATGGGCTTGTGGTTGTCGCCAGCCGGTCACATCTCTCCCCTGACACCGAAGCTTTTTTGAAGAGTTTTACAGTCAAGGAAATCGTATCCGCGGGTTCATCTTTAAAGTTTTGCCTACTGGCTACTGGCGAAGCAGATATTTACCCCCGACATGGGCGCACAATGGAGTGGGATACAGCTGCAGCCCATGCACTTTTATGCGCGGCAGGCGGCATAGTGCACGACATTGACGGTACGATTTTGAGCTATGGCAAAATCGCAAGAGGACTTGATAATCCCTACTTTATTGCAAGCACTTAATAGGTTTATTTGGCATAAAAAATGCACTTCCTAGGCAGTTATTGCTTGGAGGCGAAACCATGGATACGAAACTAAAAACAGAAACAGCTTTTACAGAAAAGTTTGTTCTACAAGTCACTTACTACAATGAAACTGATGAAGCAGAAGGTAGCATGCTCGTTCCGTTTAAAAATAGTGATGATGGCATTGTTGCTGATTTCCCAATGGCGGAAGAGCTTTCTAATCCAGGTGAATAAGCGCGTATATCCTAGCGAAGGAATATTCCTGCTAAAGCTCCTCATCAAGCAAACAAATTATGCCCCCAATAATGGGTTGATCGTGCCCGTGCTAAAACTTTAAATAAGTGCGTAAATCAGCCGAGATTAGAAATCTTCGCACGTCGTCTGCGTTCAGTAGATGACGGAATTTTCAAAAGTTGACGATATTTTGCAACGGTGCGACGCGCCAGACTAACCCCCTGCTTACTGATAATCTCAGCAATAGCATCATCACTGAGTGGATCGGATGGTGTTTCCTGATTAACCAATTCCTGAATTTTATTTCTTACGGCAGCCGCAGACGCATTTTCGGTAGAGTCCGACTGACTGTTTAGAGATACACTGAAAAATGATTTCAGCGGAAAGCACCCTATTGGTGTTTCAATCATAATGCCTGATGTGACACGGCTCACCGTACTTTCATGCATACTGACTGCCTTTGCCACATCCCTTAGAAGGAGAGGTTTTAAATATGTCGGGCCTTTATCCAGAAAAGCGGTTTGTTGTTTGATAATCTCGGCACTGATAATCAGCGTGGTATTATTACGCTGTTCCATTGCCCGTTTAAGCCACCGCGCAGAAGAAAGCGCATTTGCACTAAACTCTAGCGCTTCTTTCTCTTTGATTTTACGATTAAGTTCTTCAGCATATTTTTCGTCTATAACGATGCCTGGCAAGGTTGAACGATTAAGGTCTACAACCCAGTTGCCATCCTTTTTAAACACCACCAGATCCGGAGCGTGAATAATTTCATTGCTATCATCAAACTTCATACCTGGTTTCGGATCAAAACTGCGAACCGTGTCAAGCATGTCACGCAAGTCGGTTTCTGTGCATTTACATTTACGTTGCAATATATCCAGTTTGCCATGCGCCAGCAATTCCAGATGATTTAAAAAAACTTCAAATTGAGGAGTTATTTTTTGCTGCTCAAGAGCCTGCAAACGCAAACATTCCTTGAGGTCGCGAGCAAAAATACCGGTTGGCTCAAGAGACTGAAGATTCTGCAAAATTGGCATTAAATCATCAATATCAAGACCTTTTTCCTCAGCAATATCTTCAAGGGGCTTTCCAAGCCATCCGCTAGGCTCAATATAGCTGGCCAGCACATAAGCAAGAATTTTTTGAGTTTCGGACATCTGGGAAAGCTCAATTTGCTTCTCAACATGAGCCACAAGCGAAATAGCACGTTCAGAGATCCGTGTCGAAATCATGTCCCAGTCATTTTCAGCTGCCTGAGACATTGTGCTCATTTGCGAATTAAGACGCGACTCAAAATCAAACTCTGCACTTTCATACTGATTTGTCTCCTGAACATTCTCAGCAGTCGCCGGTGTTTTGTCTTCCACCATAGCCGTGCCATCCTGTATGGCTCTGTCTAGCCCTGTATCCGATGCTGCGCCGTTGAAGGCTTCAGCTTCCGACTCCTCTTGAATAGAAGGTAATGTGTCATTATTGGTGTCAGCCTGTTGAACTTCCATAAACGGATTTTCAAGAGCTTCGGTTTCAAGATAGGTTTGCAAATCAAGATTGTTCATTTGCAACATACGGATGGCCTGTTGCAAACGCGGTGTCATTACCATTGACTGCTTTTGCTTGAGCCGTAAAGACTGTGATAACTGCATAACTTCCCCAATCAACTTAACGCTACTTAACGCGGTGTATGCGGCTAAATCTCACAGCTTCACATGTGAATGCAAAAAAACAATTTGACGGGGTCAGGCGTCAGCAAAACGACAAAAAAATATAATATTTACAATATCTTAACTTTTTCCTGACATTCTTAAAATTTGTCATGTCAAAATCCGGACAGGCATTTTGGTCATTTAACGCTTTTCCATCTGGCACTTTGTTTGCATATTGGAAGGGTGATTAGCGTTTGAAAAATTTGAGAGTTATTTATGAGTGAACCGGAAAAACAGCCCTGTCGTAGGTGTTTCGTTATCAGGTTTTTTATCTTGGGTGTTGTGATGCTCGCCCTGATTGGCTTACTTGGGGGCGATAAACTTGTCTATCTGCGCCATATCACACCAGAACTTGTTGCCACCATTATTATGATTGGCGGTATGCTGGGTTTTATCGGCAAGCTCATTCTCTGGCGGTTTTTCCCCGAAGATGAGGAAAATCTCTAAAGCCATTTCTCATAGGCGGTCGCGAACCAATCTGACAGCCATTTCTTGTGTTGGGAAAAATCGACCATAACTGTGACCTGTGAAAAAATTCACAGTCCATTGATGGCGGGGCGCAAGGCGGTTGGGATCAGATGTCCAGTAAGGGCCACCAAACGTATCCGGGAAAATTTCTTCATTAATTTTCAAACCCGGACAAGTTTCACAAACAAGGGAAGAAAGTTCTTCTTTGGTCGGCAAACGCCATCCCGCCCCAAGTTGGTCATTCGCCTGTGCAATGGCCTGATCCGCTGTCTCAACCGAGATCTGCAGAATCTCACCAATGCAATTTTCACCATTCCAGCGTTGGCCGATACTGCAACGCAACCATTCAATGCCAATCTCAAGATCAATGACCATCTGACCACGTGTCATAAACCTTGAAGTGTCATCCTCAGCATACATATCTGAAAAAGGAGAAAAAACAAGAACAGATAAAAAGCAGATGTACGGATAAGCACGCTTTTGTTTAAACACGTGAAAAAGCTTATTTAACCGGACTATTTGCAACATCACTTACTTACCTGTCACGCCTTTAGGCAATCAACTTGGTTATCATTATATGTTAAATCGCAAAAAAATGAGATAAATATTAAACTTCAAGTAACAAATATTTCGTAAATCTGTTTAGATTGGTATTGAATTTGCATTTATTAGTTGAGTTTTTTTTGTACAGGACAGTTCCATGGATATCGCCTCGTTAATTGGTTTCTTAGGTGCCGTAGGCATGATTATTGGTGCAATGATCTCCGGCGGCGGGGTCGGGCCATTTATTGACATCCCCTCAATTCTTATCGTTTTTGGTGGGACATTCTTTTCCGTTATGTACACAACACCGCTACCGACTTTCCTTGGCAGTTTCGGTGCAATGGCAAAAGCTTTTATGCCACCTGTAAAAAAGCAGGAAGATGTGATAACGCGCATGATTGAGTTGGCTTCGATTGCTCGTAAGGATGGCATGATGGCGTTAGAAGGTCAGGAAGTGCCGGACAAGTTTTTTGAAAAAGGCCTACAAATGCTCGTGGATGGTGCTGATGAAACCAAACTGACCCAGCAGCTCAATCAGGAAATCAAGTCCATGAAAATGCGTCACCAGACCAATCAAGACGTAGTGAAAGCATGGATTGATATCGGCCCTGCGATGGGCATGATCGGGACGCTTATCGGCCTGGTGCTTATGCTCGGTAATATGGCCGATCCAAAGGCGATTGGTCCGGCGATGGCGGTTGCTCTTTTGACAACCATGTATGGCGCGATTATTGCCAACATTATCTTTTTGCCCATGCTGACCAAGCTTGAAGGCTATACGACCTATGAAACTGTTTATCGTGAAATGGTTCTCCTTGGCTTGAAATATATCTCCCGTGGCGAGTCCCCGCGTAATATTCAAGATCAAATGCTGGCAAATCTGCCACCGAAACTTCAAGAGCAACTTGAAGCTGCTTAGTTTCCACCCGCAGATTTGAAAAAGGCAGATTAAGTTATGGTCGCTAAGGAACAGGAAGAAGAAAAGGTTGAAGAAACCGAAGAGGAGGAATGCCCCAAATGTCCTCCCGTCGGTGCGCCTGCATGGATGGCTACATTTGCTGACATGGCAACACTGCTCATGGCGTTTTTTGTTCTTATTCTTTCTTTCGCAGAATTTAACGTCCCTAAATTTAAACAAATCTCCGGTTCACTGAAAAATGCATTCGGTGTTCAGCGCATCACACCTGTTGTTGAGCCGCCCATGGGCACAACTATTCTATCTTTGAATTTTAGCCCCTCCCCGTCTCCATCAGTCACTAATAATATGACCCAGCAGACGACGCAGGTTAATCAACCCAAACTTGAGCAACAAAATAAAACCAAGGATGACGATTTTTCAGAACAATCAAAAAGTGATGACGCCGAAGACTCTTCAAAAAATCAAAGCGCTGAAGATATTGTGAAAGCACTTGAGGATGCAATTGCTAGAGGCGAGATACAAGTTGAAACACTTGGTGAAAAAGTTGTCGTCAATTTCACCCCTAAAGAGTCACAAGAACAAGACCTACCTCAATTATTGAGTCAGACACTTGATGCAATTGAAAAAGTTCAGTCTGCTGCTGGTAAGTCTGAGTCGGATGTTGTTTTTGGTGGTCTTGAGGAGCAACTTGCCAAGCTTGTTGACACCATGGAAGCCATGCAAAAGCAACAAAACAAACAAGATGCTGGTCAAGGTTCACCTGAACAACAAAATGAACGCGCCGAAATTGCTGAAGATACACTCAAAGTAGCTCTTAAGCAGGAAATAGGTCAAGGGTTGGTTACTGTAGACCGCGAGGATGACCGCGTTATCGTTACAGTTGGTTCGGGTGGTGCGTTTGCTTCAGGTTCTGCAAGACTGACCGTAAAAGCTCGAGAGATTATGAATCAAATTGCTGAAGTTAATAAAGAAGGTACAAGCCGCATTAACGTCTCAGGGCATACAGACAATATGCCGCTAGTATTCGGTTCGCAATACAGAGACAATTGGGATCTTGCAGCTGCGCGTGCCTCGAGTGTCGTTCAAGAGTTACAAAGCACAGGCAAAATTGAAGGCGATCGATTACAAGCTATGAGCTTTGGTGAGGAGCGCCCTGTAGACTCAAATGACACGGCTCAAGGGCGTCGAAAGAACAGACGCATAGAGATTGAGATTAATTACTAAGATTAATTTATCAGGTATTTTCGTTTGTTAACATGTCTTCGGGGTCTGGCATGGGCTCAGGAGGCGGAACATGACTGAAAGCAAACTTGCAATATGGATCCAGCTTTCGGCAAAGCATTTGCGCTTCCTGAATTGTCCGAGCCGCAACCACAATCCACATTTGTTTCTCTTGGAACTGTGCATAGCTCCTCATGACATGTATTTGCCCGCGATTAAAATAAAAAGCTGACAACAAATATGTGAGCGCAAACATAGCCAAGCTGACACCATAGCTGATAAAATAAGCCAACGATATTGCCATTAACGGCTCCCATAACCTGTTTTGGATCAACCATAGAGGTGGGAAAGTTCCAGCAAGAGGTGTCGGAGTAGTATCATATATTGTGCAATTTCGGCGAATATCTCTTAGAACTTCAAAATTTCTATAATCAGATTTTTTGTGAATAGTATGTCCATCAAACGCTGAACGAATTTCTTCAAACTTCTCGACTTCCATAAACTCAAGCGAGCATCTTAAAGCGCCCTCCACAAGAACTTCAAAGAAAAATCCCTCACGAAAGACAGTAAGCAAGCTATACTGATTATCTTCCTTATCGAGAGCAGTTTCAAAGTCTTCGGCATTACCGAAAAAAAACTCTCCTTCAAGGCAAACAATCACATCGCCTGGCTTTAGACGGTAGCTGGTAGCTACTGATCGCATGCCAAGACTGGCAATACGCAAAAAGGTTTTGGCCACAGGTCCAGCTGCATCCCCTTGATTATTTAATGGGGCTTGAGTATTTTCTGAAATGTCATCAGATAAATGATCTGACATAAACACCACCACTTATTAAGGATACTGAATCTGTCTGGAAGACAGGCGAACCTCTTTTAGTAGTTTAGAGTTACTGTCAGCCAATTCGATTAATTTTTTATTAATATTCTGCTGTAATAACAAGACTTCTTGTAAAGATTTAATCACAGGGTCGTTATTAGCGCCTTTTTTGGATTTACTGCTATTCAAAACAACTTTCTCAATGGACTTAGAAGACCTTTCTTGAGCAATACGTAGCGTCTTAAGAGCAGACTCCAGTTCTTTTTGAACTTTGATCTGGGTTTGAAGAATGCTTTGGGCATTTGTTGTAATGAGCGCGTCGAGGGCTTCACGGGATTTCTTGTCTTCATCTGAAAGATTTTGAATGGCAACCATCATCTCCTTATTGGCATTGATAATTTCTACCTGACGGTCAAATACACCCTTAGCCTCGGTAATAGTCTTATTAATACTCTCAACATTTTCAGCAAAAACAACAAGCGCTTGACGGTTTGTTTTTGACAAGGTTTCTAGTTCAGATACTGAACCGAAATACAAAAACAATGACATGCCGAAGGCGCTAATTGCACTGAAAATAGCAAAAATAGCAATAATCCAGGAGTTCTTATAAAATCTGGAAACTCGATTTACGAGTTCGAGATTTTGAGTTTTAACCTTATTAAATTCAGCGGTAACATCGGCAGCTGCATCGGCAGCATCGAGAGCCAGTTTAACCCCTTCTTGAACTAATTTAAGCTTGTTACTCATGCAAATCTACCTTTACTTCGTACATTGGCGGTTTTGTTGACTGAAAATCTACTCTGAAAACTTGCACATTTCATGCCACTTGTCGATAAAACCACACGAGCAGGTAAAATGCCTGATTTAAAACCAAATTTCCGGCATCCCCATCGTCTATTTTTATCATGGGTGACGAACAAATGACGACACTGAAAGCAGCTCTTATCGGCTTCAATTTCTGTCATTTTCTTAACCGCTCTAGCCTGTCGTAAACTTTCGCAATCGGATATCGAATGCTACCGGCAAAACAAAGTCCGCCAGCCATCCAAACACCAATGGCAGAAATGAGACGCCCATCATCCTTCAATTCAAAGCCGGCAAGAAAGAGATATAGTGACATACCCAAAAAGGCGGCTGTGCTAACCATATCACCCAGGCTCGAATGTTGGCGGCGTTTGGTCATAATCTATCCTCACTCAACAACTTACCAAATTCATTGAACTGCATATCTTCTGGCACATCGACATCAGGTAATTGCAGGGTTTCCCCCTTCTCAAGCCGGTAAAGGTAGGCCAGAACAACCGCGACAGCATTATACAAACTTTGTGAAATCTCTGCACCAATATCACCGGTAAAATAAAGCGCTCTTGCTAGAATAGGACTGCGGAAAACACTGACTTGGGCTGTTTCGGCACGCTCAATAATTTGTTGCGCTATAATACCGCGGCCCATAGCCAGAATAATTGGGGCTGCTTGATCACCCACCTCATATTTAAGGGCTACAGCAAAATGTGTCGGGTTGGTAATCACCGCAGTCGCATCGGCAACATCATCCAGCGCTTCTCTTTGACGGGCACTACGGCTTGCAGTTTCGGACTGCAGGCGTCTAATTTTAGCCTTTACCTCTGGTGAGCCTTCCGTTTGCTTAAATTCATCCTTCAAATCCTGACGTGACATTCGCAGTTGTTTGATGTGCGTATGGCGTTGCCAGAAATAATCTATGACAGCAATAATAGCCAACACCACAAGTAGAGCCCCAATAAGCAATGGAATAACATAGCGCATGACCTCAAGCATTCGGGTTAGCGTTAAAGACGGGAAATTGATCACTCCAGGCATAATTTGAAGAATAATGGCCGTTGCAATACCAAATAACAAAACAACTTTCAGAATTGATTTACCCAATTCTACTAAAGCTTTCATGGAGAACATTCGCTTGAGGCCGGAAATAGGATTAATTCTGTTACCCTTGAATTTCATTGCTTTGGGCGCGAAGTTTAATCCACCCACGGCTGCTTGGGTCAATAAATTAACAATTACAATCGGCACACCGACAAGCAGAGCAGATTGAAATAACAGCCAGAGACTATCCATCAATTTGTTGTTAATCAAATCGTCCAGATTATCAATTGAACCCAATCTGAACAGTGTTGACCAATTTGAAAGCCCGGCCCCGCCGTAGCTTAAAGTTACCAACATTACCAGCAATCCTATTGAGATATTAGCAAACACAAAAACCTCTTTAGAGGTCAAAATCTGACCGTCCTCCTTAGCCTTATCTATCCGCCGCTGGGTCGGTTCCTCAGTTTTCTCCTGGGCATCATCTGAATTATTTTCAGCCATTCACGCCCTCCATTATAATTTCAAAATGGTTCAATATTTCTTGCACCAGGTCGGAAAGCGCGTAGCCAAGATTACTCGTAGATAAAAATAAGATAACAAACACACCCAGAAGCGAAATTGGGAAACCAAAAGAAAACAAATTCAATTGAGGTGCCGAGCGCGTGATAATACCAATAGTTATATTAATCATCAGCAAGAGCGTGACGACCGGAAGCATAATCATGGTCGCTGTCAAAAACATATAACCAGCGGCGGCTATCCCCCCCTCTATTAGTACGGAAATGTCTCCCATGGCCCCAACAGGTAAATGTTGATAGGACTCAAGCATCATCCCAATCACCACTAAATGACCGTTCAGAGATAAAAAGATGACCGTCAAAAATAGAGTTAAAATCTGGGACACAACCGGCGTCTGACCACTGGAATTAGGATCCATTTGTGTTGCAAAACCAAGCCCTGCACTTGTGGCAATTTTTTCACCTGCCAAGGCAGCCGCCGTGAACCATATATAAAGAATTAACCCACAGCCAACGCCAAACACCAGCTCAGCCAAAATCATTATCAGGCCATAGCCGGAAATAATCACCTCAGCGGATGGTACATCTACTCTTGGGAATACAAACATCGCCACCACCATTGCCAACACGATTCGAATAGTCGGCGAGATATAACGTGCGCCAAAAAACGGGGCGGCAAGAAAAAAGGAAGCCATGCGAATACTGACGATGAAATAGCGGGCAAGCCATCCCATCAAATTTTGCAGATCAACACCGGGCATGCCCGGCAGATTTGAAGCTACCAGCGTATCCATGACTTAACCAAGCGAACTGATCCGATCAAAAATAAAGGCAAAATAATTGCTGAGGTGCATAAACATAAAATTCGCGAGCAGAGCAAAACTTACAATCACGATAATTAGTTTAGGTACAAAACTAAGGGTCATTTCATTTATCGAGGTCGCGGCTTGGATAATACCGATAACCAGACCCACAGCCAGAGCAATTGCCAGAACAGGACCCGCTGCCAAAATTATTTGCCAGAAGGCCATACGCAGAATCTCTACATTTGCATCAAATCCCATAATAACTCCTAAACCCCTGAATAGGCGGCAACTAACGCTTCGACTGTCATGGACCACCCATCCACCAGAACAAAAAGCAATAATTTAAATGGTAAAGCCACAAGCATAGGACTCAACATCATCATACCCAGCGACATAAGAATGGAAGCAATGACCATATCAATGACCAGAAATGGAAGGAAAAGTAGAAAGCCAATTTGGAAAGCCGTCTTTAATTCCGAGGTGATAAAGGCAGGTAAAACGATTGAAAAAGGCACATCCGCTTGCGTCTCATACCCTGACTCACCCGCCATTTCAGCAAACATAGTCAAATCGTCTTTACGCGTATTCCGCACCATGAATTTTTTCATAATGGCCGAACCGTCTTCAAGCGCGGTCTCAGCAGGCATCTGACCATCCAGATAAGGCGTAAGCACCTGCTCATTCATCATATTGAATGTCGGCGTCATAATGAAGAAACTCAAAAACATGGCAATGGCAATGAGAACCTGATTGGGCGGTGTTTGTTGTGTACCCATCGCCTGACGCAATATGGAAAGCACAATAATAATACGCGTGAAAGACGTCATGCCTAGCACGAGGGACGGCAGAACCGTCAATGCAGTCATCAGTGCAAGAATTTGCAACGACAGAGAATAAGTTGTCTGTCCGTCCTGATCGGAACTAACACTCAGAGCTGGCAAGCCCTCTACAAGCGCGGCTGCACCCTGCGCCAGAACCGGCGACGGGATTAACAAGACACAAAGGAATACAAAAATATTAAATGATAGATGAGTTATTTGGCGCATTACCTGCCTCTCATTTTCTTTTTAAGCAGAAAGGCAGGAATGTCTTCCTCCTGGGCAGGTCTCGGCCCATTAGCGGATGACAGGATACTTTCAATACTGGTTTGTTGGGGCTGGGGGTGAGCTACAGCATCACTATTTAACGGGTGAAGGCTGGCTGGACCATTTTTTGAAACGTGAAGAACAAACTCTTGATTATCAACACGAATAATACGCAGACTTTCATTCGTACCGAGCGACATTTCCTGCATGACCTCAATACGACGATCAGCATGAAGTTTGTTGCGAATACGCCCACTATATTGCTTAACAATAAACCAAATGGTGACCAGCGTGGCTAAAAACACCACCATGATAAACATTTGAAACGGTTGAACACCTTGAACTGCCATAAACGCCTCCTGCCTGAGTTAACAACTAATAGGCAAAAGACGTGCCAAACTGTCTCGCAAAGAGGCTTCCCAACCCTTTGTATTTACTGGATTTTTTAAAAAGTTTTAAAGCTGTTATTTGACACCGGGCTTAATAAAGCCTTTCAGTGTGTCAAATTACCGACGATTAGAGGTTTTCGACACGTTTTTCAGGGTCAACAATCTCCGTAAAGCGGATACCAAAACGCTCACCAATCATTACCACTTCACCTTTGGCAATAACAATACCATTGGCAAGAATATCAAGCGGGTCACCTGCAAGGCGGTCAAGCTCAATAACAGAGCCTTCATTCAGGCGCAACAAATCGCGGATTTTAAGCTCCGTACCACCGACAACAACTGTCAGATTGACCTCAATATTTTCCAGAACCCGCAAATTCTCGACACTCACCTTTTCATTTTTTGGTGCTGCCGCCTGTTCGTTCACAGCCTGACTTTCATCGGCGGCTGCCTCCACATTTTCAGTGGCATCTGCGTCCTGCTCTTCGATTGTATCTTGATCTGTTTCTGACATTTTTCTGCCTTTCTAAACGCTGTGACTATCTAGACGTTTCGTCAGATTTACGGCCAACTGGCCTGCAACATCTCCCATTTCTCCCTCGAAAAATGGGTTTTCTTCAAGCCGAATATCAACAGACTCGGCAAGTTGGACGGGTAAAACATCACCCGGCTTAATATGAATTAAATTGCTCAGAGCAATCTTAGGCTCAGCCAATAGAACATCCACAAGAAGCGGAATATCCAGAACGGCACGTTCCAGCCTATCGCGCCATGTAACATCATCATCAATAATCTCTGACTGGATACGCGACCGCAATTGCGATGCAATCGGCTTGAGCGTCTGGAGCGGATAAATAATCTGGAATGTTGCCGGGTCAATATTAGGAAGTTGTACGACAAAACTACAAATAATGACTGTATCGGTGCCGTCAACAAAAGAAGCAAATTGCGGGTTAACTTCGCGGGCTTGCTCCTTAAAAGTGACAGGCATCAAATCGCGCCAAGAGTTTTCAAGCACCTCATTCAAACCGCGCGACAATATTTCAATCAAACGATCTTCAGTAGCGGTGAATTCAGCTTTTGCATTGACGGTTTTTGTCAGCGTGCCACCATAATATGAGTCGGTCAGTTTCGAGATGAAGCTCGGATCAAACACCATTAACATTGAGCCGCGTAATTCCTCAATGCGGACTGTTGTAAGGCTCATAAAATTATCGATCTCTGATGTGTATTCATCAAAAGTTTTCACTTCTGGTGGAAAAGAAGAAACACGCGGCTGGATGCGGAGCATTGGCAAGAAAACAGCACGCGAAAAACGTGCAAAACGTTCATTTATCATTCGAAGCGCATGATAATCGCCCAGGACAGATAAATCGTCTGACCCAAAAGAAAAATGGCGCACGTCACTGCTCTCAGCAAGGTCAATACCAGCTCCACCTTGCGAGCTTGTAGAAGCTTCCAGCCCTTCTAGCAGGGCGTTTACTTCATCCGTTGAGAGTTTACGCGACGCAACCATTACAATACCTAATCCTTATTGCACCACAAAGGATGTAAAATGAACACCCTCAACGCCACCAAAGCCTTCAAGTTCTTCCAACTTGGCATTCATGGCATCACGAAGCTGGTCTAGCAGAGCTTGTCGACCTTCTTTATCCTGCAGTTGCTCGGCTGAGTAATCGGAGAGAACGCTCAGCATTTCAGACCTGAGGGCAAGCTGATGCGAGTCGACATTTTCCATCACTGTTTCGTCATATTGTGTTGAAACACCAATTCCGACCTGCAGGAATTTACGAGAGTTCTTCAAGTTCGTTGTCAATGTTCCGGTGAATTCGTAATAAGTTGTCTGGAAGATTTCCACATCTGGAGAAATTTTAACAACCTTTTGCGGTGGACCTAACAACTCTCCATCTTCACCCACTTCCGCATCTGCAGCCGCCGCAGCTTCCGCTTCGGCCTTCGCCCGTGCAGCAGCTTCAGGGTCGGAACGTTCAATAATGCGTTCGATTTCCTCAGAAGGGTCAGCTGGCTGACCGCCAAAAACAAGAAAGCCAATGCCCAAACCGATTAGGAGTAATAGCACCCCGCCACCAGCAAAAAGCAAAATCTTGACCAGGCCACCGCCTTGTTCTTCAGAATTTTCTTCAGACATAGTTTTATCCTCAACTCAACATCAGGCGACGACATCAACGCCTGTTTTAACATGATCCGATGACCGGCTTTCTGCTCCGACCATTATATTTTCCTCGGATGATTTGGCCAGCCCGTTTTGGGACGTAATGGCATTTCTTTCATCCTGTTGTTGTGACTGATTTTGTCGTTTACCAAAACCGGGAGCATCACCAAAACCAGACGTAAAGGCAAGATGAGCACCTTTAAAACCGTTCCCATCCAGCATTTGCACCAAACGGGTCTCCGACTCCTGAAGCAGTGACACCACATGCTGATTATCGGCATGAATTTGTATATTCAATGATTGATTATTCATTGCAAGACGTAAATTTAGTTTGCCAAGATTTTTAGGCTTTAGAACTAAATCAATTTCTTGCTGACCATCTCGGAGAGATTTTTCAATCCTTTCGGCGAGGTTCTTGGTCCATTTATCCTGCATCAAATCCAATTCGCCTTTGGCGGAAACCGCCCCACCCGTGGCCAGAAAGGCATTTTGCTGAGCCAAACTCCCCTGTCCGGAGCTACCCCCTGAAAAGCTTCCAGATGCATTCCCACCTGTTTGGCCTGAGAGGCCACTTGCTTGGGCAGAGGAACCGTCCCTCAAAACTGATCGCCCTTCATCAGTGGTTTCAATCTGACCAATCGAAGTCATTTGTGAGGCGGCTTGAAGCAACTGATTTTGCAACATCATCTGGCCCGACTGATTAGCTATCGGCGAAGTGCCGCGCATCAGCATATTTTGCAAATCGCCGACATCATTTTTTACGCCAGCTTTTTTTCCATAAGCCTCAACTTCAAACTCGATATTATTCTTCATACCATCCATGACACGGCGAATAAGAATATCTGGATTTTCATCATCCGAAAATGCCGCCATATCTGAAGCAGAAAATGGTTTAAGAACATTTTCCTTAAGAAGAGTTTGAGGTTTATCGGGATGTATAGGCTTATCATTCAACGTCACATTACCGCCTAGCAATCCAGCAAAAGAAGATGGGGCAGAGCCTAATTGGTTACCTGAAAAATTATTCAGTCCATCATGGCTTAAAACCGGCACATTAAAAGTACCGGATAGGAGACCTGAAGAATGACCTTTGGGGGAGACCAAAACCTGTTGAAGACCACTTACTTTAACCCCGTCAGATTGTATGCCCTGTCCTGCAGTTGTAAGCGGGGCAATTATATGAGCCAAACCAGCGAGTGGTTCCTCATTTTTGCCTGTCAAAGAAAGTTCCAACGTATCCAGATCGAGACCGAAAAGCGGTATCTTCTCAGAAATTTCAGATGATAAAAATTCTGTCTCGACATCTAAAATCTCTTCTGAGACTGTCTTCTCAACAAGACCTTTGACGCTGTTTAAATATCCCATACCCGTTAAAACGGAAAAACTATGCAAATCCTCTTCGGATAAATGCAAAATCTCACCGGCTTCACTCTCCGGGATTGAAAGTCCTGAAAAAAGCATTTCAAACAGCCCACCAGACGACGAATGCACAGATTTCTGGGCATCACCGACAAGATTGTTTTCAGCCCCTACAGGGATTTTGGTGTCAATTTGAACCACGAAAGCCTCGTCATTAGTTCTTCACGGAGCTTTGGTTGCAAAAATAATGCCATTAAACGTTACGAATAATATTTCTTTTCGGTAAATCAGCTTCTCTTTTATTTTCTTTTTCAAGCATGATTTCTCTCCGACGTGCGGACGCCTTATCCGAAGCTTTAGCATGACGCCGACGCGCCGCAGATAATTTTTCCTGTGCCGTGGTCGCTTCATTTTGCAAAAAATCACATTTATTTTGGATGGTAACGCGCTGCTCGAGGATTTTTTCGACAAACCAGTTACCAGACTTCAGCTCGTTTCCTGTTGTCGCTGCCGTATTCTTTGGGGTCTGCGCCAAAGCATCATCAATTTGCTGTTTCATCAATTCGCTGTTTTTCAGCTCTTCATGGAGAAGTTTTACATCGCGCGCTTTTTTTGTCATCTCAATTTGTTCTTTGAGTGCCAACCTTTCAAAAGGATTTTTCTTACTTGGCATCACATATTCCCGACGACATTAATTAAGGCCTGGCGGCTTTCCTCGAAATTAGCTTTCTCTGATGCGTTTTGACTGATGAGGCCCACAATATCTGGCCATAATTTGATCGCAACATCCAGCTCAGGGTCTTGTCCTTGCACATAGCCGCCCATTAAGAACAAATCTCTGTTTTCAGTATAAAGCGATACCAATCGTCTGAATTGCCGAGCGGCCTGCTGATGTTCATCATTAACCATATCATTCATGACCCGACTGATTGAAGACGGAATATCCACTGCGGGGTAAATCCCTAGCTGGGCATTATCACGGGATAATAGAATGTGACCGTCAAGAATAGCGCGGGATGTATCTACTACTGGATCATTGGCATCATCGCCATCAGCCAGAACAGTATAGAAAGACGTAATTGACCCCTGCCCCGGCATACCGGTACCGGTTCGCTCAATCAGTCGCGGTAAAAGCGAAATAACTGATGGCGGATAACCTTTTGAGGTAGGCTGCTCACCTAAAGCCAGGCCAATCTCTCTTTGGGCATGCGCAACACGCGTTAAGGAGTCCATAATGAGCAATACATCCTTGCCTTGATCACGGAAATATTCGGCAATCGCCGTCGCCCGGCATGCCCCCCGAATCCGAAGCAAAGGCGAATGGTTTGCGGGAACAGCTACAACAGTCGTGCGCTTACGGGTTTCATCGGTCATGACAGTTCTGACAAATTCGCCAACCTCTCGCCCACGTTCGCCAATCAGACCGACAACAACAACATCTGCAGAAGTAAAGCGTGTCATCATGCCCAATAAAACAGATTTACCGACACCTGAACCAGCGATAATACCAAGACGCTGACCACGCCCGACAGAAAGAAGACTGTTAATCGCGCGCACTCCAACATCCATCGGCCTATCAATTGCCGCACGGGATAATGGATTAAGTTTCTTACCCAGTAGTGGCCAACTATCGCTTAATACCGGATCAGGCAGATTATCAATCGGATTACCGAGCGCATCAAATACTCGCCCCATCAGAGCATTCCCTGCCATTAGGCTGTCGCCTTCATCGACCAGAGTGACCCGCGATCCGACCTTGATACGCGCTCCCAGCTCATGCAAAGACAAAATATTTTTGCTGTTTTCAAAACCGATAATTTCTGCAACAGCGTTTTCCCCGCCATCTGTTTCAACATGGCACAATGCGCCAATACCGGCTGGAAATCCGTCACAATAAATCATAGAGCCATCAAAACGGCTAACACGACCTGATAACATGACAGGTTTGCGTAGCGTAAGACTTTGCAAATCTTCGGACAGTATCGACATGAGCTTACTCATCTGAGCTTGCCTCACCTGCATCATTATCTTGTTGGTCTTGTTCAGACTCTATATCGATTTGCGCCTCAACTTGGCTGGAATCATCATCCAGGAGTTTTTGGAGTGTTTCGCCTATTTCAACAAGCTTCTCTTCAGCTTTGGGTTCGGCCTCACTTGCTCGTAAACCAAGGCGCTCGGCTAATCTGTCTTCCAAACCGATATGCCCGATTTGAATCCGCAAATCTCCTGGCTGTAAGGTTGTGTCGATTTGGATAGAGGCTTTTTTGAGGCTATCCCGCGTAATTAACAAATGAGCAACAGATTGATAATCTGTGCCATTGAGAAAGATAAGCGGGGTTTCCGTTACATGGCTCACCGTATCCAGAAGCTTTTCAATTTTTTCTGAAAACCCTTCTGGTGCAATGGCAATTTCATTCCCTGCACGCTCAGAAGCAAGTTCGGCAATCTTTTGACCCAGCAGATTCCGCAAATATCCGGCATCTAGTGTCTCGGAGTTTATCGTATTCGTTATAAGTTTTTCCAGCGCGGAAACCTGCGCGGACAAACGTTCTTCGGCCTCATTGCCCCCTTCGATCTTCCCTTCAACCATTCCTTCTGTCCGGCCTTCTTCTTTGCCAAGCTCTTTTCCTTCTGCTCGCCCTGCCGAAAGTCCTTCTTCATAACCACGAGATTTCCCATCCTCGAAAGCTTTATCCAAAGCCTCTTCATGCGTCATCTCCACTTCTTCAACCTCAACAGATGAGCTGTCCGCTACATTGGACAGACCTTCGTCATTGGAAGAGGTCGATGGATTGACCGAGGTCTCATTATTCTCAGCCGTTGCCTCTGTTGAGGCTTCTGCATCAGATGAAGCCGTATCCATTATTTCATCAGAAACTGCACGGGCAATTTCAATCAGATTACTTTTCTTAAAATCCCCTCGCTGTTTTCGTGGGGCGTTTTCATTAGGATGAAACCCCGCATCACGCGTCTGCTTTAGCAACCGCTCAATCTCTTGAGGTGCTAAGGGAGCTAGATCTTGTTCAAAAAGTTCACTCATCAAAAAACTCAGTCAGATATATTTACCAACAGCTTGAATTAAACAAAATCATCTCCGCCACGGCCAGCAAGGACAATGGTTCCTTCATCAGAAAGTCGTCTCGCGACAGCGATTATTTGTTTTTGGGCTTCTTGCACTTCCGCCAATCTCACAGGGCCAAGCGCTTCCATCTCGTCCATAATATTTGCGGCCGCCCGACTGGACATGCATGAAAACAGCTTATCTCTCAAGGCTTCATCCGCGCCTTTAAGTGCTAATACAATAAGTTCCGTCTCAACATTACGCAGTAAGGTCTGAAGTGACTTATCATCGGACAGGATTAGCGTTTCAAATACAAACATGCTTTCCTGAATGGACTGCATCAGAATCTTATCATCCTTACCAATATGTTTCATAATACGGGCTTCCATATTCTGATTGGTGAAGTTCATAATTTTTGCTGCTGCTTTCACTCCTCCCACCTGCGAAGCCCGTAAAGTCGTATTAGCCTTAAACTTTCTCTGCATAACATCTTCAAGTTCACTCAACGCGTCCGGTTGAACCGTTTCAAGCGTTGCAATACGGCGGATAATTTCTGGCTGAAGATCATCCGGCAAAAGATTGAGCACATCTGCACCCATAGAGAAATCAAGATAAGAAATTATCAACGCAATAATCTGAGGATGCTCATCAACAATAAGTTCAGAGATCGCACGTGCATCCATCCAATCTAAAATTTCTATCGGACGATCGCTACTAGATGGGGTGATCCGGCTCAATACAGATTGCGCCTTATCTTCACCTAACGCTTTCATCAACACATTTCGAATATAATTACCTGCACCCAAACCAAGACTGGTCTGCTCTTTGATAATGTCAAGAAACTCGTCGAGCACTTTATTCACAGTATCTTGGTCAAGCCCTTGAACAGAATACATGGCACTTCCAAGATGCTGAACTTCTTTTGGCCCAAGATTTTTCAGGATTTCGGATGCCTCTTCCTCTCCTAAAAGCATCATCAGAATTGCAGATTTCTGAGTTCCTGTGAGCTGTGAATAAATGTCATCAGCATCAATTTCTGTTTGCGCAATTTCTGACATAATTTTCACTCCTTATTTCATGCGGCCAATCTTATAGATTATCCATATCTTCGCGCATCATGTTCTTGAATACATTGGACACGCGCCCAGCTTCATCAGAAACAATCATTCGAATAACAGCTACCTTGTCATCATAGGTGTTGGCTGTATCCAGCATTTCAGCAGAGACTGCCGCTTTTTTGGGCTTAAGCTTAGCTTTGATGTCTTCTAAACTTTCACCCTCACCAACTTCTACAGTATCTATATCCAAATCCTCATCGCCAACTGACGCAGCCATTCCAGGTGGTACAGCACCAACCGGCACCAAAATTCTGGACAGAAGTGGGCGCATCACACCAAGAGCAACAATAGATAGTATTAATATTGTTGTAATTTGACGTGAAACCTCCTCAAACCAAGATTTTTCATACCATGGTACAGCAGCAGCCATCAATGTATCAACAAACTCAGCACTTTTGACAGTCACACTGTCACCGCGTTCTTCGTCAAAACCAATGGAGTCCTTGACCAGTGTTTCAATCCGCTCAATCTCTTCCTGAGAAAGTGGTTGCCTGACTTCCAAATTGGTTTCTTGGTCAACTACCATCTTATCACTAACAAGAACTGAGGCAAAAAGACGGTCAATCTGCACACGCGGACTCTGGGTTGTTGAAACCGTACGGCTAACTTCAAAGTTACGTACTTCACTGGAAGAACGTGTTTGCAATTGTCCACCAGCTCCATCAGGACCTTGGCCCTCTTCAATTTCAAGCTCGGCTTTGGTTGGAGGTGTATTGGTTACTGCACCCGGAATACCTTTAGCAGTCAAATCTGCAGTCTGATCGAGAGTTTTCTGTTCACTCCGCAAAGCATTACCATTTGGGTCAACAATTTCTTCAGTTCTATCTATTCTGGTAAAATCAAAGTCAATGTTAATTTGTGCGTTAACATTTCCGGCACCCACAATTGGTGTCAAAATTGAGACAACTCGGTTACGGTAGATGCCTTCAAGGCGCATCTTATACTCAAGTTGAGAGTCAGACAGAATTGAATCCGGGTCATCTGCCGTACGTGACAAAAGAGCCCCATTCTGATCAATAACAGTCACATTTTCTTTGTTAAGCCCAGGTACTGATGATGAAACAAGATGAATAATAGCTTCAACTTGAGTTCTTCCAAGTGAGCGCCCATTAGCAAGTTGCAAAAAAACTGATGCTGTAGGGTCTGGATTACTTCTTACAAAAACAGATTTTTCAGGCAATGCTAAATGGACACGGGCAGCCAAAACAGTATCAATTTCACTGATAGAACGCGCTAATTCTAGTTCCTGCGCTTGTTTAATATGCATACTTTCTACGGAACGGCTTGTGCCCATTGGCATGTCATTCAAACCAGAATATCCTTCTGGCACTGAGGCAGGGAGGCCTTGTGCAGCAAGCATGATACGGGAATTGTGATAATCTGAAGTCGGCACCAAAACTTCGCCAGTTGTCGGGTCTAAAATCACGTCCACTCCAGCATTTTTCAAAGCTTCAACTACTCGCATTTTTTCGGCTTCTGGCAAGGAGCTATATAGTGTCGTACGTGCAGGCTTCTGGAGCATCAAATAAGCCATCAAGCCCACAAAACAAACTATAACCGCCATTAGTGTCGGTAAGGATCTTTGCACACTCGGTTCATTGAAAAAATTTTGAGCTTTAGCAAGCAATTGCTTGACCTGCCCTTGTGACGAATCAACGTTTGTTTGAACGGATGTGATTGTTGTCTCTGACATAACTTTCCCCTAACGAAACCCCAGTTTAAACTGGCATGTTCATAATATCCTTATATGCACTTAAAACCTTATTACGAACATTGAGGGTCATTTGAAAACCCAAAGAGGATACCTGTTGCGTAACCATGACTTTAGCCAGGTCTGTTTCCTCACCAAGCTCATATGCTTTCGTAATATCTCCACTAATATTTTGTGCCTCAGCAACATCCTTAATTGCATCTCCGACACGGCTTACAAATGAAGGTGCATTATCATCTGTATTTAGTGACTGACTGGTGCGCTCCAGAACTTTTTGATGAAGCGACGAAGATGAACCAACTGACTTTACCTCTATCATTATTCTCTCCTAACCAACTTCTGAAAGTCTGGTATCTTGACTGACCCGTGATTGAATTGTGTTGGACAGGATATCGGTCAGGATATCAGATTTAGTAATACAACCGTTTTCATTTATGACTAGCGCGCGTTGGAGAACGTTTTCCAATTCGCGAACATTTCCTGGCCATTCATATTCTGTGAGAGCTTTTACAGCACTTTCGTCTAGCCAAGGTAATTCCTCAGCCGTTTTACAGTGGCGTTGCAAAAGAACAGTGCTGATTGGAATAATATCATCTGCTCTTTCACAAAGACCTATGGTGTTCAATGGAAACACATTTAAACGATAGAAAAGATCCTCACGGAAATTACCCGCACGAACTTCCTCAGGAATATCGCGGTTAGTTGTTGCCAACACACGAACATCTACCGCAACATCTTCATTTGATCCTATTGGGGTGACCGATTTTTCCTGTAAAGCTCGTAAAAGCTTTGCCTGTAAAGAAAGAGGCATCTCAGAAATTTCATCTAATAACAATGTTCCTGTATCAGCAGCACGGAAAATACCTTTATTCGCTGTAGACGCCCCAGTAAAAGCTCCTTTTTCATGACCAAATAGAATAGCTTCCAGCATATTTTCAGGAATAGCCGCGCAATTGATTGCGATAAACGGGTTTGCACTGCGGCTTGAATGATTATGAACAAAGCGGGCAAGAACCTCCTTACCGGTTCCTGTAGGACCATTAATAAATACGGTCACATCAGTTTCAGCGACCTTCTTAGCAAGTCGCAGCATAGTGAGGGAACTATCATCTCCTACGGCGACATGGTTTTCAGAAGCAATCATGCTGACTAAAATTTGCAAACCGTAGTTTCTAGCTGGAATGTTATCGAGATTGCTTTTAGGCAAAGAAACTTGGACCAATTTTCCTCCAAGTTCTGTATTTACCGAAAAAATTTCTGCTTTCTCTTCAACGACAGTTATGTTTTTGATTTTTAAACCTCGGCATATTTCTACAAATTTATCGAGACCACCAATGGCATCTAAATATTTACTAGAGCAGACTAGATGCTCACAAGAAGAAAGCTCTTCAGGTAAATCAGTATTTTTGGCTTCAAATTCTAAAAACGTTATATTACGTGTGGCTAAAACTTCGCTAATCGGTTGCGCCAATTTGAAGCCAAAAGAATTGATTGCTAAGAGAGTCATTTGGATCTCCTTTCCCTCTGGCATGGGTAAAGGCAAAAATCGCGCCAAACTGGTAACTGCTGTAAAAAAAAATTAAATATTGTTATTCTTCAATGCCTTAGGTAGTTAGACAAAACTTTTAGCATGCTTTTTCTGGACGAAAGTTCAATTTTCTGACACATTCTATGATATTTAGGATCTGAGTGTCGTCAGTTTGACACCTCTTTGATTACAGGTTTGATTAAAATTATGGCGGAATCGACGAGCGTAGATGAATTTATTGTTGGTCAGTCCGCTGCAACTAAAGAACTTCGTCGTCTCGTAGACATTCTTGCCCCAGCAGATAGTACAGTGCTCATTCAGGGACAAACTGGATCAGGCAAGGATGTGGTTGCAAGGGCTATCCATGCCCTTTCTGGTCGAAAAGGACCACTTATCTCCATAAATTGTGCGGCTATTCCTACTGAATTATTGGAATCGGAGCTGTTTGGGCATGAAAAAGGGGCATTTACAGGTGCAGAAACGGACCGAAAGGGACGCTTTGAATTGGCTGATGAAGGTACATTATTCTTGGATGAAATTGGCGACATGAACTTGTCGCTTCAAACAAAACTTCTTCGCGCAATTGAAAACCGAACCATTCAAAGAGTTGGTGGAAGTAAAGATATTGAAGTTAATTTTAGGCTTATTTGCGCGACCCATCAAAACCTACAAGCTCATGTAGATGAAGGAAAGTTTCGCGCTGATTTGTTCTTCAGAATTAATGTTTTTCCCGTACAAGTACCTTCACTTGCAGAGAGAAGCGTAGATATTCCCGATTTAATTGACACCATTTGTGCATCTATTAGTGAAAGTCAAAATAGTAAACCTCCGCTTTTTGATGAGACAGCATTATCGGAATTATCACGATATAATTGGCCAGGTAATGTTCGTGAACTTAGAAATGTTCTTGAACGTGCTATTGTGCTTTTCCCACAAAAAGAAATTACGAGCAAAGAAGTGCGTGAAAACTTGCTGCGCCTCAAAGTTCCAGACGAAAATGAAGAATTAGAAGCCCTATGGGAAGAAACTGGCAATCTGAATAGTATTGATCTTGACGGATTAATCTCAGACAAACCACCGTTACCTGTCCCCTCCAGCTACCAAGACTGGTTTTCCTATTTTGATACAATTGACTTAAGGAAGCATCTGCAGGAGGTAGAGATTGTTTTGATTGAAGCTGCACTCAGAAAAAAAGAAGGGCAAATTACCGGTGCTGCAGAAGCATTAAAACTACGCCGAACAACGCTTATCGAAAAAATGAAAAAGCTGATGATAGAAAGGCCAAATGCAAACTAGCTATATGTTATAGCCCTTCATCATTTGACCTGTTTTATGCGTCGCTGAAGATAGTTTTACAATTCTGTTCTCTAACTCTGAAACCAGTTCTGCATTTTCCTTCGCGCAATTTTCCAAAAATTCTACAAATTCGTCATCAGGTGTAAAAGCATCATCCTTCATTGCCGTGATTATGAAATATTGTCTTTCATTATCTAGGGCCTGAGCTTTTTCAAAATCAGCAGATCTAATAGCCTCACGAATATCTCTATTCATATTTGTAAGTTTTTCTTTGAATTTATTTAGCATTCGTCTGCCCTATTTCTTCCCAAGCCTCAGTAATATCTATCAATGAAAGTTTGGCATTATTTGTTTTTTCAATTTTGCCATTTTTCATATCTTTGAGTAATTGCTGGCGGCAATATTCGTAAAGTTGGAACAACCCTCTTGCGATTTCTCCACCTTTTTCAAAGTCTAAGCTGGACTGCAAAGCATAAATAATCGTCAATGAACGGGAAAAATGCTTGGACTTAATTTGCTGGTCGCCCTCTTTTAAATCAATATTCGCTTCAAATAATTCAATCGATCTGATTAGTTCTTTGAGCATTGTAAGAACAATAGTGTGCGTATCCTCTGGCTCCACAAAGGACTGTTCCTCAACTTTTTGGTAGGTTTGAGAGGCTTTTTTGAGGTTCATAAGTCTTCCTAAATGCTTACTAAATGTTGTAATCAGAAAAAAAATTGCTAAAGTCTTTGAATGGTTTATGCAAATCCTGTTTCAAATACCTTAACTGCCAATCAATCGCTGAGCGGCAAGGCTTCAATGTTTTCTGGAAAAACTCAAACGAATTTTTCTAACTCTTCATTTGCAATACCCATGCCAAGCGATGTCTCTTCTCCAACAAGTACATCAATAGCGACACTACCAGTCAATAACCCTGCATCTAACAGCAAGTTATCTCCTGTTTATCAAGGAGAAAAGACTGAACCCACTGGCAACAATAGCCGAGAATATGTAATCCGTTCACCGCGGCTTGCGCCTTCAGCAGTGGTAAGTGAAAATATAGTGTTAGCAAAGGCACTTCTTAGTGAAAATTTTAGTCACAATATCGCTGCTGTTAAGCGTTTATATACTTCTTCTCAAATCAATGAGATGCCACGCTTTAAATCAACCACAGATTTAATTGCCTGAGACTTATTTTGTTTCCAAATCTATCACGTTATTTTGAAGTTTAAGATAAGCCTGAAAAATATCAGCCTCACTAACAACACCCTGTAGCACATTTGTCTGTCTATCAATTACTGGGATTGTTTCCCCCACAAATTCACTCGCAGCTTCAATACATTGCTGCAAAGAAGCATCACTCTTGATTGACAATGGATTATCTATACAAAAATTCTTTGCGAGCTGATCGGGATTTTGCTTAACGATATCTGTAATAATTATCTTACCAAGGAAGGATTTCTTATTATCCAACAAATATGCCTCTGTAACACCTGCAGACACCATTTTATCAATTGCAATGGAATTTTTCTCCTCTGCCTCTAGTCTTAAAAATTCATCGCTAACAATTGTTTCCACAGATGTTTCAGTTAACCCAATATGCCCGCGCCCACGCCTTATATCTATTCCACGATCAAGAAGCTGTTTGTCAAAAAAAGAATAACCAAATAGTATCGATACTGTTAGAGATGATGTAACAACAGATCCTAGCGATACAAGTGCCATATCATATGATGCAGTAAGCTCAAGAATGACTGCAACAATCGCAATTGGAGCACCAACGACTGGGGAGGTTACTGCCGCCATTCCTGCAATAGTGAAAACCAATATTAGATTGTTTCCAGTAAGGTAAGTTAAAATTGATCCAATTATCGCTCCTGAAACTGAACCAATAAAAATAGCAGGGGAAAAAACTCCCCCAAACATTCCAAGCCCAATGCAAAAAGCTGTGGCAATTATTTTAAATATCAAAAGAACAATAAGGTATTCAGTTTCTATTTCATTATTCAATAAAGCTTTTACCGTTTCGGTTCCTAATCCAAGAACTTCTGGGACGAAAATACCAATCATTCCGCATAGTGAGGCACCAATTAGTGTTAATTTAATGTGTCCGAGCTTGCTGTTTGCACCCCACATACTTGTAAAGCGAATTGAATTCATGAAGACAATAGATATCAAACCGAAAATTGGCCCCATCACTAACGCCAACGGGATAACAGATATTAGATTTGGTGGCAGACTAGAAATTTCAAAAGCAACATTGTTGCCAAAAAAATATTGACTAAAAGATGCGGCAACAAGACTTGAAACGGCTATTGGGGCAACAGCTTTAAGAGAAAAATGTCGAATAATGGCGCTATGTGCAAATAAAATACCCGCTATAGGGGCGTTAAAGCCTGCTGAAATAGCACCAGCAACACCACAGCCAAGAAAAATATCAGTCGGAATATTACTTTTAGATATTTGCTTTAAATAACTTCCCATAGTAGCGCCAAAATGAACAAGCGGACCATATTGACCAACAGATGCGCCACCTGAAGCAGATATGAATGCGCTGAGAGTTGAGCCAAGCCCTTTGCGGACATCTAATTCATTGTCAGAGCGGTGGGCAGCATAAATACTATCAGCGGGGCCATAAAATCTATCTAGGCCGAAAATTTTTCTTACATAAATAATTGAGAGAGCTGCAAAAATAATCACAACAAGCGGCATTAAGCTGAATTGATGCTCTTGAAGAGTAAAAGTAAGCAGGTGGTTAGATTTATAAGTACTTGTTAAAAATATAACACCCTTCACAAATGCATTGGAAACCACAGCCATAGTTATTCCAACCCCAACACCGAGAATAACCAAAGTTACAAGTGGTACTATTAAAGCCAAACCAAACAATAAACCCCTCCCTTAAGGTCAATGCATTTAAAAAAACAAAATAAACAATGACCTAGGCATAAATATTGCACATTTCAGTCGTTAAAATAATAGGGAATTTTAATGGCTGTTGATTATTTAAGTGCTTTGAATGCCGGCAGTGGTCTTAACACTACGCAAATTGTTGATGCGTTGGTTGAGGCTAGTCGTGCGCCAAAAGAGCAAGCAATCAACAAAAAAGTCGAGGAAAATAATGTCAAAATTTCTGGTTTTGGAACATTAAAACAACAGTTTGAGACATTCAAAACCTCCATGACCAGCCTTGATGGTGAAATCGGGCTTTCAGTTGCAAGTGGTTCTTCTAACATTGAAACCACCATTACAGATAAAACTAAAATTTCTGATTTTAGTCACAGTATTGCAGTTTCCCAACTTGCTCAAAATCACACACTCGTATTCGCTAATAACTTTACTGCCGAAAATGCGTCCATTGGACAAGGAACCTTATTGTTTGAATTTGGTAGTTGGGACAGAGACAACAAAATATTTACGGAAGACTCATCAATAACAAATGTTACCCTTACAATTGACAGTACAAACAACACACTTACTGGCCTAAGAGACACGATTAACGACTCGTCAATGGGTGTTACAGCTTCAATCATTCAGACAGCTGAGTCTGCTTATTCATTAGTTGTTAAATCAAATTCAGGGTCCGGTAATGAAATGAAAATTACTGCAACTGAGGACTCCTCGAATACAGGCCTCTCAACATTTGGATTTTCTACCTATTCATCAAGTAAAGAAACCATAATCGGTCAGGATGCAAATCTAACAGTCGACGGTGTTTCAGTCACAAGATCGTCAAATACCATCACTGATCTCATTGATGGTGTTCAATTAAAACTAAAAGGCACGGTTTCGTCTGCTGTCACGGTCAATGCTAGTTATGATGAGACAAAAGCACTAGCTAACATGAATAGTTTCGTTACTTCTCTTAACACACTCAACACTAAACTTGCAGAATTAACCAATCGTGGATTAAACGGCGAAGCAGCTGGGGCACTTGCTGGTGATAGTGTCGCGAGAAGCATTCAATCAAGAATAAGGTCTATGACTACGAGGCCAATCGAAGGGTATTCAACTGAGAGTATCTACTTAACAAATTATGGTATTTCCACTCAACTAGACGGCTCAATTACCTTTGATGAAGAAAAGTTTCTAAACGCATACAGGTCAAATCCAACTGATTTAGCTGCAATTTTTGCGAGCCAGGTAAAAACTGACTCATCAAGTGTAACAGCTCAAGTTGCAGGTGATGATTATGTTGCCGGTGTCTACAGTTTTGCATTGTCTAGTGGGACAGCAACAATTTCGTCCAGTTCAATGACCGCTGCATCAGGGAAATATTATACATTATCTGGAAACACTGCGGGTTTGACAGTTACCACTAGCTTAAGCTCAACTACGAATTCTATTTTTCTTGGGCGGAGCCTATTAGATACTCTGTCAAGTTATGCAGACACAATATTATCTTCCTCTGGAACAGTCACTACTCAAATAAATAGCAAAAATGACAATATAACCGAACTAAATCAGGACTTAGCTGACCTAGATACAAAAATGATTGAATTAAGAGAGAGATACGTAACTCAATTCTCGTCAATGGAGCGAGTTGTTAGAAACTTAAAAGATACTGGCGACTATATTAAGAATTTTACTGACACAATGCGCGCAGCAAAAGAAAATTAGGTTAAAAGTTAGTATTTATTTATTAGGCTAAGAATTATAAACCATCCAATACTGAAACTGTTTTTTCAAACAATTCTTTAAACTTTTCTAAATGTTCTTCCTCAGTTATTTCCCATCCAGTTGGTGCTTTCTTTCCAGGATCTGAGCGAAGATTAAAAACAAATGCCTTAAAATTCTTTACAGTGATATCAGCCTTATATTCTTCCTCTTTATCTGGGTCCAAGATTGAACCAAACATAGGCTTCATTTTTCTTTCGACATTCATATTACTAAAATATAGACGATTATATGCGAAGCAATCGAGATAGTAGACTGCATCTTCCCCTGCCTCTATTTCGGAGAGAAATTGAACTATTTCAGTAGCCGCACCTACATATAAGGCCTCTGAGACTGGTGAATATTCATCACCTACTTCTTCAGAATATTTTTTCGCATAGGTATCAGGTGAAGATAGAGAACCAGTAATAAATTCTCTAGCTACTCGTGAACAGAAGATATCAAATAAAAAAGCTGGTAAATACATAGTCTAATTATATATCTAAAAACTATTTTCAAATATATAAAAAAAGAGGGGCTGTCAATTAACAGCCCCTCCAAATTTAAAGTCCTAAGTTAGAACTACTGAAGCAGTGCCAGCAGATTTTGCTTAGAAGCATTAGCTTGAGCAAGCATAGAAGTTGCAGCTTGATTAAGAATTTGTGACTTAGTCAATGCTGCTGTTTCAGAAGCAAAGTCAGCATCCTCAATTCTGCCTTTAGCAGCCTCAAGATTAACCTTATATGTAGTGAGGTTATTGATAGCTTTCTCAAAACGGTTTTCATAAGCACCGAATGAAGCTCGGAAATCACCAACTTTATTGATAGCAGCATCAACAGCTGTCAGAGCTGCACCAGCAGAAGCAGAAGTGGCTACATTTACGCCAGTTCCTGTGACTTCTTCTGCAACGCTTGCCCCTTGCAGACCAAGCTTAGCAAGACCATCACCAGGTGTTGATGTGGCATCCTCAAGTTTGATATTGCCACCAGATTGGTGAGTTAGTATCACGGAACCTAGCGCAGTATAGACATGAGACGCCTCTGTATAGGTTGAACCATGTAGATCCTCACCAGCAGTGAAGAATGCCTGATGATTTGCATCTTCAGTAACTGAGATAGTCGCACCACTATTAGATGTTAGTACGAGCTTACCTGATGAGTCACTGCTAGCAACAATGTCACCGCCGAGATTAGCTGTATCATTAATTGCACTAACAGCTCCAGCGGTGTCATTAGCATTTTGTAGATCTACAGCAACACCATTAATTAATACTGCATCGTTAGTTGCGCCGTTAGTTGAGAAGTCAACTGTCAGTCTCAACTCTGTTTTAGCAGTTGCTACAACACCATGAAGAGAAGTAGTCTCATTAATTTTAGCGGCTTTAACAGCTGCACTACCTGCACTTGTACCACCAATGGCAACGCCATTGATTTTAACACCATCTGTGTCGAGCAAGTCTGCGTTAGTTACTGAAGCACCTGTCACGACGCCATTTCTGACTGTGTTGAATCCCAACAGACTTAAATCAGTTCCAATACCTGTGTCGCCAACATAACCGTTTTCAACGTTACCAATTTCAATTGAAACTGCTGAACCATCAACATTCTCAAGAGCAATCATACCTAAATATGTTTTATTTGCTGTGAAACCAACATCAGTAGCACCCTGAGTATTACCTATAGCTATGTCAGCACCATCATCGTTGAATAGTGTGATTGAGTTATCACCATTAAGAACAGCGGTAACACCAGTGGCTTCTTGGTTAATTTCATCAACTAACTCTTGGTAACTATTAACAACGTCAATTGTGGCAGAGTTAATAGTAAAAGAAGTTGTCATATTAAAATCACCAACAGGAGCTGAAGTTACGCTGTTAAAAGCTGAAGCTTTAGCACCATGGACAGCTGTATTGTTGTTGATCAAAATTGTAAGAGCAGCAGCAGCACCACCACCAGAATAGTCACCACCATTCGCAGCGGACCAGTTTTGTCCATTGATTTTGACGTCTGTAGTTACAACAGCTTGCATGTCTGAGTCTGTAAGACGCTCAGAAGTCAAACGATTAACACCACCGATGCTTCCAGCAAGACCAAGAGCTGCAGCAGAAGCTTTCTCTAATGCAACTGATACATTTGAGTCAGCGTTGATACCTGTTTGGAAAGAAACTGAAGTATTAGTTCCATCTAGTAGCTTAACATTGTTGAAATTGGTTTTATCAGCAATTTCGTCAATTTCAGCAGCAAGCTGATCGAGTTCAATTTGAATTTGTGCACGATCTGAAGCGTTCAATGTGCTGTTACCGCCCTGAACTGCCAACTCACGCATACGCTGAAGAATGTCTTCAACTTCACCAAGGGCACCCTCAGCAGTTTGTGTAAGTGAAATTGCATCGTTTGCATTACGAATAGCAACACCTAAACTTCTTGTTTGAGCTTCCATTTTTGATGCAATAGCTGAACCAGCAGCATCATCAGCCGCTGAATTAATGCGAAGACCAGTAGAAAGACGCTCCATTGCATCTCCCATTGCGCTCTCCGCCTGACGCATTGCTTCTCCAGAGCGAAGCGCCGCAATATTGGTATTAACTACAACCATTTTAGACTCCTAAATAAATCAGCAGTTAATTCTGCTAAATATAGAAACGACGGAGACAGCAAAAGTTTAGTCAAAAAAATGAATGTTTTTTATCAAGAAATTCAACAGCTTAGATACTTTTTAACTTGGCACGGCAATTGCATAAAGTTGGTAGGTAATTGTTTAATTTGTTTGGGAAAAAGAAATGAGCAAAATCAATACTCATATGCCAGCCGTGAATACTCTGTATCATCTTGATCAGAACATGCGTGGCATGGAAAAAGCTATGGAACGGATTGCTTCGGGCAAGCGTATCAATAACGCAGGCGATGATGCAGCAGGCGCTGCCATTGTGAACCGGATGACCTCTCAAATACGTGGCCTTGAAAATGCCATAAGAAATGCCGCTGATGCAATTTCAATGTCCCAAACAGCTGAAGGCGCGTTAAATGAGGTTACAGATATACTCCAACGTATGCGTGAATTGTCAGTTCAAGGCGCAAGTGGTTCTTACTCTGGCGCAGACAGACAAAGTTTGAATGCCGAAATTGTTGAACTCCAAAAAGAACTACAAAGAATTGCTGAAACAACATATTTTAATGACACTCTACTTCTAAATGGCACATTTCAAGATACTAATTTCCAAATTGGTCACCAAGATGAGCACTCTCATACCCTGACAATTGAGGATGTAAGGCCAACAGCACTAGGGCAATATGAAATTTTCACATCACAGACAGGTTTTTCTGCTGCTGAGCCAGTAACTTCCACAACTGCTTTTGGTTCTAATTCAAGCAGAATTGCAGATGCTGAAAACATAACTATTTATGGACATGTCGGCTCAACAACAATTGATATCAAAGCTGGTCAATCTGCAAAAAGCATAGCAGAAACCGTTACAGCTACATTCGATGAAACTGGTGTTAAGGCCAATGCTGAGACACGCGTTAGGTTATCATTGAATAAAATTACTGCTGCAATGAGTGGTACAATGACCTTCAAGCTGCTTGGCATGAATTCTGTTGCTGAGGATGTGACTGCAATTGTTGATTTTGGTTCAACTACTACTATTTCAAACTTAACTGAGCTAAGAAACTCTATCAATGCAAAGACTGGCAAGACTGGTATACACGCCACAATCTCTAACGATTTAGAGTCAATAGACCTATTCTCACCTGATGGATATACAATAGGTATTAATGAATTTGATATAGTAACAGTTGGTGATGGTGTCGCTCACCCTTCATTAAGTGTGCAGGCACTGGACAAAGATCTTAATGTTGTAGGCGCTCCGGCAGTTGTTGGTGACAAAAGTTCACAAGAAACTAGAATGGTCATCACCCTGAGTGATCCATTAGCATATACCGGAACAGATGATGCTGAAATTATGGGTGTAACTGTAGACTTAAGCGGAAATACGAGTTTAGAAGATACTATTGCTTCAATTAATACTGCGATGGCGGCTGCTGGTTTAGATGTTTTTGCCTCTAATGATGGATCAGACCCTGCAAACCTATTAATTCGATCTTTATCGGGTGCGAATATTACTGCGAATGATGGTGCTACTGGGAACCTCTTTGATACAGTTAAAGATGGCGGAGGAAATGCATTAACAGCCGCTTCAAACGTGTTTACAGCAACTGCTAAAACAGCTTCAAATGATAGCTGTCAGGTTGCAGGTGTCATTAAATTTACATCTTCACAAATATTTTCAGTTCACACAGCCACACCTATTAGTAGTGCTGGCGTTGGAAATGCCGGACTATTTATTGACTCTCCAGGTGCCGCAAGCATTAATAAGCTCTCTGATGGTGATATTTTAACAATCAGAAATGCTCAAGACTTTTTGGGTGTAATTGATGCCTCCTTAAAACGTATCGACGCTGAAAGAGGAGATCTTGGCGCAACAATCAATCGGATGGAATATACAATTAACAACCTTTCGAATGTTGTTATGAATAGTAAGGCCGCCAAAAGCCGCATTTACGATTCAGATATTGCCCAAGAAACCTCAAATTTAACTAAATCACAAATTCTTCAGCAAGCTGCTCAGGCGATGCTCGCGCAAGCTAATTCTACAGCTCAAAACATCTTGAGCCTGCTTAGAAACTAAATCAGTTTTCCCTCCAAACTGATAAAACCCCGACTTAAAAGTCGGGGTTTTTTTATGGCTAACGTTAATTTTGTAATATAAATTTCTAACTTTATCTTAAATAATCAAAGAGGCTTTGCTGGCCAATTTTTGCAAAGGCTTGTTGTGAGGCATCTCTATTTAGCAATAGAGTTTGCAACCTAGTCACAAGTGCCGCTAAGTCAGCATCTCCTAATTCAGAGACTTCCTCTGAAACGGAAATTTTTCTTTCGCCTAAGACACTGATCTGTTGGTCAGCTTTATTTAATTGAGATCCAATCAAGGCCTGCTGATTGCTAATGTGATTTATGGCACTGTTTATATCGCTAGTGATATTTGATAAGAGCAAATCATCGTCAGTTAGCCTTCTAGCTACCCCAACTTGTTGCCCCTCTCCATCAATACTATAAAAGTCAATAAAAGCTGACATATGATCACTTGAGGTTTCAATATTCTCAATTTCCATGTCGTCAAACCTTATGTTCTTATTTCCCGCATCAGTAAGTCTAACTCTATCTTTTGTAGCATCATATACAGCCGTAATACCGGTCTTGTTGGTATCAGCATTAATTGCATTTACCAAATCTGTGTGCTTACCTTCAGCCATACTAGTTGTAATTCTTGTCGTGCCAGCTGAACCGGTTAATGAAAAAGTAATTTCCAGCGGGTCTCTCGGCAGACTAAATTCTAATTCAGCAACACCTGTGGCATTACCCTCAGTATTCAAAATACTCCCATTAAGTATAGCCCGCTTCATGCCTTCAAGCATTGTGAAGATACTTTTCGGACCGCCATCGGTTTGAACTCTGCCAAATACACTCTCACCGTCTAGGCCGTTTAGGACTTGCATATTTTCTGAAACCTGAAGATAGGTTTGCCCCCTATCGCCATTATAATTAATTTGACCATCTTTAGTGAGTTCAAAGGCTTTTTTATCTGTTTTATAACCAGAAAAGATACTTTGCCCCTGAGCATCTTGAGTATTTGCAATTTCAACCATATGTATAATTAGTTGTTCGGCTTCCATGGCAATTGCTTCCCGCTCACCAGGGCCGTAGGAACCATTAGCAGCCTGAACTGCTAATTCTCCTATTCTTGTAATGGTATTTATTGATTGAGTGAGTGCATTCTCTGCCATGTTTAATCTTCTGTAGGCTGCATCCGCATTTTTCTCAAAACGATCAAGAATATTTTTTTGCTCTTTGGCAGCAGATAATTTTACTGCCGTAACGGGATCGTCAGATGCACGAACAATGTTTCGCCCACTGGCAATTCTTTCTTGAACTTTTTGAATTTCTTTGTTCATTTTACCAAAGGTGTCGATTTGGTTTTGATTGAAATATTTTGTACTTACCTTCATGACTAAACCTTGAAAACTAAATTAAATAACATCCAATAATGAGTTAAACATTTCACGCGCAGTAGATAATATTCTTGCTGAGGCCTGATAAGCCTGTTGAAATTCCATAAGGGATGCGGCTTCTTCATCTAGGTTTACCCCAGAATAAGATAGCTCGCCCTCTATTGCAGCATCGCGCATACCTTCAGCAGCATTTTTAGTAATTTCAGATGACCGAACAGAGGAGCCCACACTGGTGACAATCTCAGAGAATATATCTTTGAAACTTCCAGAGTTTGAATTGATAAGATTCTTCTCCTGCAATCTAATAATTGCATCAATATTCCTTGCATCACCAATGCCTTCGGCATTACTTTCCAAGAAAAATAAATCTCCAAACTCTGGTTCACCCGAAAAATTAATTTCATAACCTGCTGCAATTGCCTGCCCTTGTCTGTTTAGAACGCGGGAAGCAATTGAGTGCCCTGTGGATGTATCAAGTATTTCAATGCTCTGCCCATCTTCGCTTGTCACTTCAACACTAAGGGGTTCAAAATCATCTAATGGAGGTGCTAAATCATATGAAGCTGAGATACTCCTAGCACCCGCTCCATTGATGATCACTATTAAGTCTTCATTAGGAAGATTACTCATAGTCATTGATTTTTCGGCAATGCTTGTCGCATTTGCTGTCATTTCAACCATATTGCCAAGACTTGAGGTGACTTGAATTTTATCAGCTAGGAGTTTCAGACCATATTCTGATACTGGAAAACCAAAACTCTTAAGTGAATTATTTGTTGGAAAATTTATAGGACCAGTTGCAAGAGTGTGTTCTAAAGTTAATCGTCCAGTAGTGCCAGATGTAATATTAAAGGAAGCAGAAAACCCTGTGGTGCTTGGTGTGTGTGAAATAGACCCATCTGCTGCCAAATTAACTGCTATTGTTACTCCGTTAAAGTCAACATTAAAACTTCCATTATTTGTTGCAGCGTTAATTGGTTGGCCTGTAAATTTTGTAGTAGCGACCGCAAGATTTGAAATACCAAAACGACCAGCTGCCGTCGAATTCCCTGTAACAGTGCTATCGGAGACTAAAGTAATGGCTGATGCTTGGAGTGAACCACCACCAATAATGTTGAGGTGATTATTACTATCATAAAATGCTAAAACCCTACCAGTCTCTCCACCAATAACATCAATCTCACCTTCATTCATAACTAGAGTGTATTGATCTCCGTCAAATTCAATAACCACTTTGTCACCAGTTTCGGGTCTTGATGAAACAGCAACTGCAGTATTATTTGACAAAGAAATAGAGGTGCCTTGTGAGCGTATGTCTTTAATTAGGGCTTCAGCCACTGTTTTTGAATTTAGAGTGGCTAATTGTGAAGAATTTACACTTGCAGAATATTGTTGACTGTTTGCCTCTGATGGAAGTGTTAATGAATACGTTGCGGAAGCAGCAAATGCGCGTTTATCTGTTCCGCCAAAATTACTATCGACCTCATCATTAGCTAGAAAAGTAAAAGTCTTAACATCGCCATAATTTGAACTCTCAACTTCAACTAATCCGCCATTCATTGGTGAACTTGTAGAGTTTGATGTTACTCCATTGACTGTAAGAGAAAAATCTTCAGATGAATCTATCAGGACCTCACCTGTAAATCGACCAGCATCAACTGTGCCATTAGCATTACTAGAATTAAAGCTTAATAAAGATGAAATGGCTTTCCCTGCATCATGTGATGGGAAAGAGGATATGACCTGCCCATCAAACATTGGACTCGTATCTGACAGAGAAGACACCATAATGTCGTTACCGTCCTCACTAATCAGAGTTATTGCATCATTATTATTATTCGCCTGGGCTATTACTCCCGTTAAATTACTGATATTATTAATTGCATCTACCAGATTTGAAACATTTGTAGGTGACACACTTGCAGAGACTGATAGTGGCTCTTGATTTTCAGACTCTAGGTTAAATGAAACAGTACCTGTTGAATTAAAATTATTTAGACGTACAACAGTCTTAGATTTTGCAACTAATCCAAAGTCATTGAATGTTTCATTAATTTTGTTTGAAACGAAACCAGCTGACGCGCCCGCTGGAATGGATAATGAGGGTGTCGCACCATTAGAAATGCTTGCAGAAATTGAGTAGCTGCTGGTAGGGCTATCAGGTAAGGCTCCATATCCAGCAATAGCGTCAGAACTTGCTCCAAATGGCCCAAGTCGAATAGTTTCCAAACCATCAACATTAGAAATGTTCAAATCCATACCACGATAGGCGTTTGTCTCCTGATTGAGGTAAGAACCGTAATATTTAGCATTTGCGCTGAAACCGTTTTCTTCGCTCAAAAAATTAACAATTTCAGTTTCAGACATAGGCGATCCGGCTATATGCCTACCTTCACGTGTAAATATTTGAATATCTGAGGCGTCCTGCCTATTCGTCACAGACCCACTGATTGTTTTAGAGGAAGTGGTAATGCTGGCAGAAGTAAATGATGCACTTGATGAAGCAATGTTTAAGCTTGAGCTAGTACTACTTGGAAATAATCCTAAATCACCCAAACTAAATCCGGTGTCGCTGGTAACAACCCCTGCAGCTAAAGCTTTTTGAAACTCAGCTTCATCTGTCCAATTGTCTGTTGCACTTGCATTTGAAAACAGCCCACCATAACCAAGGGCAAAATTATGTGTGCCGGCATTAGCACCATCCGCTAAAACAATTTGTAAATTATTAGCATCAACTAAGTCATCTAGGGTTAAGACAATATTAACATTTGGTTGTTGTATGTAAGAATTAATAGAGAAATTTTGAGCACCTGCGGGAATAGATGCAACTACACCATCTCTCAAGAATTCTGTGGCACTAATAGGAATATTACCATTCTCAAAAATGGTGTCCACACTAGGGGGCTGAGCAAAAACTGCTGGTTCAGTTTTATTAATTTCCATAACAGCATCGCTATTATTGAGACTGTTCTGCGTAACAATTGTGGGAGATGCTGCGGCTAACTCTTGAGGTTTTTTTAACAAAAAACTCATATTTTTTGCCGCACCACTAACATTATCAAGGGTTATAGTGTCACCATTCTCTGGCGATCCAAAAATTTTAAAGTCAAAACCATCTGCAGAAATCCTGTTAGATGATGTTGAGAGGCCATTGAAGTTAATTTCTGAATTTGTAACCCAAGTTTGCTTTTCTTCGTTAAAAACGAATTCAACAGAATTAGGCGGGATTAAATCAACATTATCTATATTTAATTCTGCAGAAAGACTGCCTCTGTTTGTTCGACCAAATCCAAATTCTAAATCTGAAAGTGTAAACATTTTGCCACCGGCTTTACCATCAAGAGTAATGCCATTTTCATGAACATTATTTACTTCCCGAGAAAATAAATAAGCCAATGTGTTAATCTGTTTCTCTATTTCCCCAATAAATTCATATGACAAAGTAAAACCTGCAAGAGATCCTTTTGTAATTTGACTTGTAGGTGTAATTGAACCCGCAGAAATAAGTGCAGGCTGGATAGCACCTTGATTTTCTATGATACCCAACTTTCTAGATGTCGCCCCTTCAACAAGCTTAGGTCCGGCAATAGTTCCACCTAAAATTATTGATGCAACGCCTCTTTGATCATAGGTCACAGTCAATTCTACACGTTCTGATATTTCTGATATCAGCTTATCTCTATTGTCTAGAACAGAATTTGGAACTTGCCCGCTTTGTCCAGATGACAATAATCTTTGGTTTACTTTTACAAGTTCATTTACAAGAAGATTTACTGTCTCTGCGGTTTCTTCAGCTTGTGCTTTGGCATCAAATTTTAAACCTTCAACTGTGCTTGCAGTTTGTCTAAAAGCTCCAGCAAGACTAAGCCCTTCTTCAATTGCAACTAATCTGCCAGGAATATCTCCTGGGGCGGTTGCAACTTCCATTAATGCGCCGAAGAAGTTTCCCATAAAATTCCCAAGATCAGAGTCACTGGGTAAAAGAAAATTTTCTAAATCACGTACATTTTCATAAAATACATTTGATTTCTCAAAGTCTGCTTTTGTGGAGTAGACACGGTTAGTCATAAATTCATTAAATGATCGACGGATTTCAGAAACTCGAGCACCTAACCCCACTTGACTAGCAACAGCGGTGAGTCCGCCTTGACTGGCAGATATTTCTTCTATACTGGCCTCACGTCTGTGATAGCCTTCAGTATTAATATTTGCGATATTCTGACCAGTCACCGTCAGAGCCTGACGATAGGCTTGAACACCACTTTTACCAATATCAAATAGGCTGGCCATGGACTATTCCTCGCCTCCTACATGATCCTTAAATTGCTTATAAAGCGCCTCGGCTATACCCAAGCCAGTTTTTTGCGACATAAGCTTGGAATATTCTTGATCCAACATTGACTGAAAAGTGTCAGAAGCCTGATTTGAAAAAAGTGTATCTGCTAATTCTGTTTTCCTAGCTTCTTTCAAATACATATCAACAAAGATAGCCTCAAATTGCTCAGCAACTTGCTTCAAATCCTCTTTTGATTTGTTATTGCTTTGCCCCAGCATCATGCTGGTTTGCAAGTCAATTGCTGTTGGCTTAATATCCATATTAGCCCCTAAATCACAATTAACTCTGCCCGAAGAGCGCCTGCTTGCCTTAAAGCTTCAAGAATCGCAACCAAGTCCGCAGGGCTAGCCCCTACTGCATTTATAGACTCAACAATACTCGAAAGATCGACACCTGGATTAAACACAAAGGCAGGATTATTTTCTTGCTCAACGGTTAATTCAGTATCTTCCTCAATAACTGGCTCACCTGCCACTGCTGCAGCCTGATTTTCATTGAGCACAACATTCTGGACAGCAGTAACATTCTGTGACTCATCAACCTTTACAGTAAGAGAACCATGAGAAACTGCAGCAGGTGTTACTCTGACATCCCCGTTAATTACTACTGTTCCTGTGCGGGCGTTTACAATTACTTTTGCTGCTGGACGAGCGGGATCAACTTCAATGTTTTCCAGCATACTTAAAAAGGAAACTCTCTGTGCTGGATCAACTGGAGCACGAACTTTAACAGATGTGTGGTCAAGAGGAACTGCCACCAATTCGTTAACAAATTCATTGATTGCATCTGCAACATTCATTGCGGTGCTGAAATCGCCTTGATGCAAATTTAAAACTATATCTTGATTAGCTAGTAAGGGACTTTCTACAAGTCGTTCAACCGTCGCCCCGCCAGGTATGCGACCCACTGTAGGAACATTCACAATAAGTTGGGACCCGTCATTACCCTCAACACCGAGACCCCCCACCAGAAGATTGCCCTGCGCAATAGCATAAACCTGACCATCAGCACCCAACATTGGCGTCATGAGTAGGGTCCCGCCGCGCAAAGACTTAGCCTCGCCCAATGTAGAGACTGTGACATCTAATCCCTGCCCGGGTTTTGAAAATGGCCTTAGATCTGCAGTCACCATTACAGAAGCAACATTTTTTCCTTTGATTCCAGATGTAGGTACTGACTGACCAAACTGGGAGACCATTGATTGTATTGTTTGTAAAGTTAGCAGTGTATTACCATCACCTGATCCATTAAGACCCACAACGAGCCCGTAACCAACAAGTTGGTTTCCACGCACGCCTGCAACCTCAGTAATATCCTTCAAACGATCGGCATGGGCTGGCAATATTATTACCAATCCCATAATAAATTTTAGCGCCAATAAACGAATAGACAGAAAATTCTGCATCTTATTATTCCTAATTAAAATGGTGAAAATACCCGTAAACCTCTAGTTAACCAGCCCATACGCGCAGAGTCGTGTGTCTGACCGGCACCAGTATAAGTAATCTCTGCATCCACAATTTTTGAAGATTGAATTATGTTATTTGCCGAAATATCTTCTGGACGAATTATTCCACGCAATCTTACATGTTCATTCCCATTATTCAGAGTAAGTTTTTTCTGACCCATTATTTCCATGTTACCGTTATTGAATACGCGGACGACTGTGGCGGAAAGCTGACCTCTCAATGAATTTGATTGAGCGGCAGATCCACTACCGGAAAAAGACTCCCCGGTTTCTAGTTTATATTCAGTGTCTTTGGTAATTTCTGATAAACCAAAAGTGAAAGGGAATGAAAAAGAAAGCTCATCTTCTTTATCAGAGCTAGTGCTCTGGGACTTAGAAGCGGAGAAGGTTTCACTTAATGCAACTGTTACAATATCTCCAATAGACCTAGCTCGTTGGTCTGTTGTAAACAATCCTGTATTAGCTGAGGTTTTAAAAATACTCCCACTGCTAATTGTAGGCGCATTATTTGCAACCACTTCATCATAACGTGGCATGAAATTTTCGGAAATTCTATTTTCTTTATATGTTGAACATCCGCTTACAAACCCAGTTGAAATTAACGAAGTTAAAATCACAAGATATTTAAAATATAAACTTTTTTTGTGAGTCATCTTAAATCCTCAATTTAGAGGTTATTTGAGATGAAGCGGAGCATATCATCAACTGATGTGATCGCTTTCGAGCTAACTTCGTAAGCTCTCTGAGTTTCGATCATATCTACCAATTCTTGCACAACATTTACATTTGAACTTTCAAGTGCGCCTTGGACAAGCTTGCCAAATCCTTGCTCTAGCGGGTTTGAGAGAATTGGCGCACCACTGGCTTCTGTTTCAACTAAAAAATTTTCACCTATTGGCTGTAGACCAGTTAAATTTGAGAAATCTGCAAGAGTGAGCTGCCCAACTTCCTGCGCACCAACCTGACCAGGAACAGTCACAGATACAGTTCCGTTTGATGATACACTTATTGAAGTCGCTTCATCGGGAATCTGAACTTCAGGCTGAACAATATATCCGCTTGAAGTCACCAATGTTCCTTCCGAGTTTCTTGAGAATGCACCGTTACGCGTATATGCAATTCTGTCATCTGGCAAAAGGACTTGGAAGAAACCTGTACCTTCTATAGCCAGATCAAGAGCATTATCTGTCATCATGAGACTGCCCTGCGAATGCATTTTTTCTGTATTGGTAATCTTTACTCCAGTTCCTATTGCGAACGATGAATTTAACCTTGTATTTTCAGAAGTAAGGTCACCAGCGTAACGTCGAACTTGATAGAGCAATGACTCAAAATTAGCACGATCTTTTTTAAAACCTGTTGTATTTACATTAGAGAGGTTGTTGGCAATCACTTGCATTCGGATTTGCTGGGCGTTTAAACCACTTTTAGCAACGTGCATAGCATTGGCAGTCATTGGAAATCTCCTTCAAAATCAGTCTGAAGAATAATTGCAAACCCTGTGCCAAACCATTTTACAGGCGTTTTTTGTTAGAAATTTTAGATTATTTATCTCGGAAGGCGCATTATGGAAGCGCCACTTTCATCAAGCTCTCTAGCTATAGACATTAATCTTACATTTAACTCGTAATGACGCTGCCGGTGAAGCATTTCAACAAGTTCTTCGGTAGGGTTCACATTGCTAGTTTCAAGATACCCTTGCGCAATTTCAGCTAATTGATCCGGCTGAATATCCCTATTGTCAATAAATCTGATATTGCCATCTCCAGACTTTTTCAAATCTTTTACTTCAGCCTGAATTGTTCCTATGAAACCAATCTCGTCTCTTTGTCCAGGCTCACCGTCAAGTGGTTCAATAGTAATTCTTCCATCATTACCTATAACTAACTGTCTGTAGGGAGGGAGAACGATAGGTTGCAAGCCTTGATTTAATATTTTATTGCCTGCCCCATCAACTAAGAATCCGTCTTGATCTACCCTAAAATCACCCCGTCTAGACAATGCTGGTTCATTATTTTCAGGCATCATCAGAAAGTAGCCACTTCCGTTAATGGCAACATCTTTTTCGTTTTCGGTAAAATCTAATCGACCTTGATTATCATCAAATCTATTCTTACCTTCTCTTAAACTAAATGCTCTTGTCTCCAATGACTCAAGAGTTTTAAGGAAACTACTCTCAATCATAGGTGGTTCAATATCCTTGCGAAATCCAGGGACATTAACATTCGCAAGATTATTTGACCTTATGGAACTATCTTCCTTGGAATGCTTAATAGCATTTAAAGATAAATGAAGCAGCCGATCCATTTGCTATCTCTCAGTTACATTCTAATATTAATAATAGATTGTGTAAGGGTAGTTGTAGTTTCAATAGCTTTTGCTGAAGCTTGGAAGTTTCTCTGAGCAGTAATCAAATTAACCAACTCCTCAGTAATATCCACATTGGAACGCTCAAGCGAACCAGATAGAATATTACCAAAGCCCTCAGCACCCGCCTCACCGACCTGAGGTGAGCCAGATACCGCTGTTTCAACATAGGTGGCATTACCAATCTGTTTCAAACCGTTTTGGTTATTAAAGTTTGCAACAACTATCTTACCTAGCGGATTATTTAAACCATTGGTATAGTTAGCGCGGATTGTTCCTGAGGCATCAATCTCCAATCCATCTAGACGACCAGATGTAAAACCATCCTGATCAACAGCAACAACCGAGAAAGGCTGAGCAAACTGTGTTGAAGCCGAGAAATCTATATCAAGTGAGATAGATACACCCTCTTCCTGCTTCTCGTAATGAACTGTATTTTTTGGACTTACGAGTGTACCTGTTTTATCGAATGTTAATTCACCCTCATCAATATAAAGTGGGAAATAACCTTCCACTAAATTAGCTGGTGGTGACTCAACAACCTCGCCTTCTGCATTAACAAATAATGCAACTCCATCTTTGTTAGTAGCTTGCACAAGGTTAAATATTTGTGGAATAGAACCAACACCCAAAGGTACGTCATCAAGACCTAACTTTGTGCTTCCATTCACTTTAATAGTAGAAGTATTACCCCGTGTACCGGTTGTAAATGTAAAGTTATTAGTGTCAGTATTATAAGAGACTGTCACACCACCAACCGTTTCTCCAGTAACTGGATCTTGAATTTGGTTAATCCTTTCTTCAAGAGCTGTGGCAAGAGTTGATCCAACATAAGATCCCCCCGGTACGGTAATAATTCCGCTGATACCGTTCACAGAGACGTTAAAAATATTTTCTCCAATTTGACTGGACAGGGTGAAAACCTCTGAGAGGTTTTCTTGCGCAGTTGTACTTGTCGCAATAGCAGGTAGTGATGCAAGACCTCTACCATTATTGAAAATGATATCAGTTTTAGTGGATCCGACACCCATTAGTTGGTTGTCGCCAGCACCAATTGTTCTTTGTGTCAAATCAAAAGTACCATTAACCACAGTTCCGTCAGTATCAGATATCGCATAACGGCCAATTTGAATATTTGATGCCTTCTGTTCCTCAGATACTCCTAAGGCACCATCTGCCGCAATATTCTCTCCAGTACTTCCACTCGAAAATGTAAATGTCTTAGTGTCACTATTATATTCTACCTGAACACCGTAACGTTTATCGTTAAGCTGTATCTCTTCACCATCCGCGACTAAGGTTTCAGCAGTTAAGACTTCACCACCTCTGATTAGAACAGTAGATGCGTCTTCCTCAGCAGGAATACCCAAGTTATTTGATACATCAGCATTTTCAGCACCGTAAACTTCAAAGGAATTAAAGTTTGGCTCAGTACCTGTACCCAAAGTTGTACGATCTACTTGGAACTGAAGTCTTTGGTTAATTTCATCATAAGCTACTGTTAGTGGTGGATTCTTCTCATCAACCCAATCAGAAGTAATAGTCATAGCAGTAGAATTATTTGCTAATTCGAACCCTAACTGCTGAAGTGAGTCTATGGCATTTCCACCTGCATCTGTTAATGCTAGAATCTCTGTACCAACTTTTATGATACCATTTGCAGCATTACCAGTAACAGTAGTAACTTCAGTGTTTGTATATTTATGTTTAGCAGCAGCAGTTTCACGGATGATTATTTTTTTACTGGAGAAGTTATCCAATGCACCCTCGTATACGTTATCAGCTCCCTCAAAAAATGCTTCAACGGTATTAGACTGATCACTTAACACATGTGCAGTGGTACTGGTTATATTAAAACCAGTGTCTGGGAGACCTAATCCAGTCGTATTAATAGTTATTGAGGTATTGGCAGTAACATTTGAAATTTGGAATGTTCGGCCATTTAAGAAAGATGCATTAGCCTCAGTGAATTTACCCGCTATCTGGATTGTTTCACCAGCAGTTAAACCAGAAGTATTTGCTAAGTTAACAGTTAAAGTATTTTGAGTAGCATCATATTTAATAGTATTTCCATCTCCATCTGCATTTACAACTTTTTTGTCGTCATAAACGTTTAACGAAGGACGTTCACCATAGAAAGAATAAACTAAAAACTTTGCATTAGCAGTTGCGGCCCCGCGACTAGCTGGGCTTACATAACTATCTAAAGTGTTGTGCGTAAGATTAAATATTTGGGTTTGCTCAAGAATATCTGTGATTTGCGCACCCTCTGATCGACCAAATAATTGGCCGGTATTACCAAAGTTAAAAGCGCTCTGATTAGTGGTATTAATTGTATCATTTGAGGCCACGATAAATTCATTCAGAGCACTATTCAATCGAGCCTGCGTGTGGGCTAAGAACTGCTCTTTAGTAAAGTCTGGCGAGGCGCCTGAAAGATCAATATTCTCAATATCAGTAACATATGATGCGGATAGCAAATCGACGGTTATTGCACTTCCTGCAAGTTCTTTCAAACTTGATGTTGTGCCGTCAGAATTCAATCGGCTAAGGTTGATATTAATTTCGTTATCAACATTTTGAACAATTTGAATTTTTTTGTCATCACCATAGGCAGTGTTAATTGCCCGCTCCACCTCTTTAGCGAGATCAGCAGCATTATATGTACCTGGACGAATATCGATACTGACCGGCTGGTCACCATCATCAACATTTAATAATAGGAAGTCTTTACCCCAATAAACATCGTTGGCAGAGCCTGCTTCACGCGTGGCTTTAAACTGCATTGGGTCGGTAACGATTTCAACGAGCTTGTCACCCTCATCACCAAAGTCAAAAGCTGTTGTTTCACTCTGAATTTTGGCTGGCTGACTATCCACTTGCTGTTGTAAATCATCAAGCTTGTAAAGCGCAGAACCTTTACCTTCCAAAAAGTAGTTATCGTCAGGGACTGATGTGGTTTGCGCACCAAATCTATCAATAAAAATTTGATTTGACGCATCATCAACCGCCGGCACGAGATCCGGATTGATAATTGTATCGCCAATCACCAAACGCGTATCGTATTTGTTGGTTGGATCATCCGCAGATGTCGCCTGTGTTTTGATGAAATAAATCGTAGCAATTGTCGGATTACCCAAATCATCAAAGATTGTGATTGATGTTGAGTTTGTGAAAGTATCCGGGTTATCCGGGTTAAAATTATACCCATCAGCAAACTGCGCCTTCTCAGTGACAACATCGGCATCGGCAGGCAAGTTCACCCCAAGAGAAATATTAGCCGTCGCTTGCGGATCACCTGAAGTCACAGGTAGTTGCAACGGCACAGCACTTGTCAAATCTTTCGCAGTAACAGAACCATCCTGGTTAACTGGATAAACCAGCAAGAACTGACCCGCTGAGTCAACAACGTATCTGTCATTGTTAACATTCAGTGAACCGTTACGCGTGTAAACAGTCTGGGCTGATGTAAGAGACGGCTTCAATGAGAAGAAACCTTGTCCGGAAATCGCAAGGTCAAGCGCGTTCAGAGATGAAGCGATGTTACCCTGAGTAAACTGCTGCTTAATCCCTTTAAGAATTGTACCCGAACCAATCGATGAAGAAGCGTTCTGCAATGGTGATGTCGCGAAGATATCACCAAATTCCGCCCGGCTTCGTTTAAAGCCCGTCGTACCGACGTTGGCAATGTTGTTGGAAGTAGCTGAAATATCAGCCTGTGAACCGTTCAAACCTGTCAGAGCTGTATAAAACGACATCTTCTATACTCCGTTACTTATCTAATACTTACTTACGAAACTTAATAACTTCAGCAGCGCTGATGGTTCCGTAATCACGGACATCCAATTGGACACCATCACGACCGTTGCCGGTTGTAGCTGCTAATACATCTGCGAAGACTGAAGGCGAAACAGCCTCAAGCCCGTTTCCGGTGTCTGCATAGGCTTCAACACGAATAGCGTCGCCTGACTCCAGAATCTCACTTGGAATATCCAACCAGCTGAAACCAACCAGACCCCGCGGCTGCGCACCCATATCAACCTGATGCAGAATTTCACCCTGCTCATTGGTAAATCTGATATTTGACGTTGAAGCGCTTGACGGCAGATCAACCACACCATGGATTTCACCATTTTCATCTGGACGCGCCAAGTTACCAGGAACAAGAACTGAATGACCAAGAAGATTAGAAGCGGTTGCAATTCTGAATTCTTGTAATTGATCAGACATGCCTTTCAGCGTTTCACCCATATCAGTGATACCTGTAACGGTTGAGAACTGAGCCATTTGAGCAATAAAATCGGCATTATCCATCGGCGCAAAAGGATCCTGATTTTGAAGCTGAGTTGTCATCAGTTTCAGGAAATCAGCCTGCCCGAGTTGATCGCGGCGCTTGGTTGTCGCTTCCTCTTGCTTGTTCACCCCTAATTTATCAAGGATGGCATTGAGGGATTGATTGCTGTCAATTGTACTCATGATTTACCTGCTTACTTTCCTAAATTAACCGTTTGCATCATCAAGGCCTTGATGGTTGTGATGACTTCAACATTATTCTGGTACTGTCTATTGGCTTCCATCATGTCGACCATTTCCTCTTCTTGAGAAACGGCGGCAACATAAACAAATCCATTTTCATCTGATTTTGGATGTGACGGCATGTAAACCGCCTCCGGCTCACGCTCAAGCTGAACAATTTCGGTTACACCAGTGGTTGCGACCCCATTACGTTTGAAGTTCTCAGAATATTCAGTTTCAAAAACTGGGCGAATAGCTTTGTAAGCTGCCTCTCTCGAACCTTCCATGGAACCGGCATTGGCCAGATTACTAGCAATTGTATTAAGACGAACAAGCTGAGCGGACATGGCGCGACCAGAAATATCAAAAATGTTCTTCAAATCACTCATCATTCACCTCTAATCGCGGACATCAGTCCTTTAATGCGCCCATCAAGAAAATTAAGCGTGGTTTGATAACGTGTCGCGTTTTCTGAGAATTGAAGCTGTTCAACCGCAAGCTCAACGGTATTACCATCAAGTGAAGGGTTAATAGGTGAACGATACAGAGCTTGTCCTGTTGAATATGGGGCTGCAAATGGGATATGATCACCATGAGTGGTCTCAAGAGGACCGTCTCGCAAATGTTTACGGATTTCAGTGTCAAAATTAATGTCCCGAGCTTTAAAATTTGGCGTTGCGGCATTAGCAATATTCGACGCAATCATCTCATTGCGACGTCCGCGCAGAGACAGGGCTGAGGCATAAATATTGAGATATTCTTTAATATCGTCCATTTCCGTTACGTTTCTCACTAGGGCATGAAATCATGCAGTTACAAGTTCCGTTGGTCTGAAAATTGCAATTCCTATGCCAAGTGCCTTTTAGGAGTTAAAAATGGAAAACTTTGATGTAGAGTTATCAGATAACAAGTCGAAAATGACTTTGCTTTCACCTGAAATTGTCGAAATACGCAATAAAATCGTCGATAAACTTGAAGGCAAGTCCTTAAAAGACATTCGCTCGAACATAAAAGACTTTTTAGACAATGAGAAAAAGGAAGAAACACGTCTCGCGGCTCTGGCTGCACGCATTGTTTTGCTCAGAAGGTTTATTTCAGAACTAACTGAAAGTCAGGAATTACTCGAAAAAGAAGAAATGGATAAACTTGAGAATGAGATTTTTGACAATGATGACAACTTTGAAGATGACAATGAAAGTGATGATTTCGAGGGTGACATAAATTGGAAACGCCTAAGAATCATAGAAGATTGTGAAGTTAATGGTGTTCGCTTCCCCGCAGGCATTCAAATTGATGTGAAACTTATAGATGCCGAGCGTTTGCTGGAAGCAGGACAGGCAGAAATGTTAGAAAAGCCAGTTAACCCTGTTGAAGCAGAAACAGAAGAAGCTGAGACAGAAGATGAAGCTGAGACAGAAGAAGCTGAAACTGAGGAAGAAACAGCTGATGACACCTCTAAAACACTTGAAGAAGACACTGATGATACAGAAGCTGAAGTTGTTGAGGGAGAGGATGATGCAGAACCAACTGAAGAAGAAGATGACACCTCTGATTCAGATGCAGCCGCGTCTGGAGATGAAGAGAGCGACTAGACCTCACATCGCCTTTCTGGTGCTGGCAAGTTTTCTTGTCGCTTCCTGTGATGGGCTTTCAAGATTCAAACATCTCAGCTTCACCTGCATGGAAAACCGATTGGGTATTAAAACCATCGAACTTTACGTCCGGTCGATAGATAAACGTGTTGTTGTTTCCGATAAAAACGGCACGAGGGAAATTAACCCAATTTCTCTCTCGGATGATATGCTGGAAGCTGGCGATCAAGAATTAAAAATTCTGATTAATCTGGAAACAGCTAAAGTACAAGCCATGACCAATGATTTGTTTTACACGCTGAGTTGCGGCAAACAAGAATTTGAAATGTAAAACAGAAATTATTCCGTATTCGGCCCGTGAAACCTGACAATCGTATCCGCTTGCTCGGCTGAAAGTCCGGTACCTTCAACAATCTCTGCACGTTTAGAACCGCGTTGCGCCATCGCGATTGCCTTACTGATTTGCTCCTGCTGCTGAAACGTATCCGCCATGCGGGTAAATTCGCTTTCAACATTTTTCATCCGACGAGATAAATCGGCAAGATCTGTCGGGATTCTATGTAAATCGTTAATCTCTTGATTTTTTGTGACAAATTCTTGTTTCAAATCAGACAAAAGAGCAATCATGGCCTGAAGCTTCTCATTGGCTTGATCATTAATACGATACACATCATCAATATTCCTCCGCATAGTTCTTGATTGCTGCCAGAGAGCCAAAATGGCAAAAACAAAGAAAAATAGTGCTGCAATCTGAAGCAGAAAGGCTATGCCGGTCGGTGATATGATAAAATCTGACAAATTACTTTAACCAAATCCCTAAAAGTCTAATCTTGACGCTGAACATCGAGTTTATCAACCCACTCGGCCATTTCCTTGCCCAAAGAATTCACCCAAGCCAGTCGAGATTGAGCCATAATCTCAATTTTTTCAAGTCGTATTAAATTATCTTTGAGCCGGGTGATTTGATCTTCCGTTAAATTTACTTCACCGCCGCTAATAGCAGCTATTTGTAGAGGAAGGTGTTCATCCAAAACTTTTCCAAGTTCCTTAATAGAATTTTCAATTTCAGAATGGTCTATCTGGGAGGTTTCAGAAGATGAGGGAGATGAATTTGAAACAGAGATAAGTATACCTTCGAGGCTACGCTCGAAAGCTGATAAAAAATCGTCAAAATGAATACGCGGGTTCATAAGCTAGGTATACCTAACTTTTTAACTCCACGTAAGCATCTAATAATGCATCGGAAACACGATCTATATCGATAGGGTATTCACCCTTAGATATAGCAGTTTTAATCCGTTCGACAGCCTCAAAGTCAACTGGAGGCTCTTTAGATAGGTTCGAAAGATCTGAAACCTTAACAGAAGCCTCTTGACCAGGGGAGGTTACACGTCCCGAAGCAGAAGTTTTCGCTTCTGTTTCTGTTGACGCTTTCTGAACCACGGATTTATTTTGTGGATCGATGCGACTGACCAAGTTTTTAACTGAATCAACCATTGTTAATCTCCTACACTAACACTAACGACTTACATGAAGTTCATTTTAGCATTTATTTTGATTTTTTTTCTATTAATCACAAATCCTTCAATAACTGTGTCGCTATTGAGGTTTTTGACCTTAATAATATCTCCAACGTGCCCGTTTTCCAGGGCAATTCCTACTGTTGTCACATTTATCCCGGATACCGTATTTTCAATATCAACCTGTTGTTCTGCCTGAATCGTCCAATTTGGCACGAGATGGCGAGATAATAGCACTGTTCCCTCCCGTAAAGGTGTTTTGGTCTTTCTACCAAGAACATGTGACAGATCAAAATATCCACCAAAACCACTATAATGCGGTAATACGACAGATTTAAGATTTTCTTCAGTCAGTAATTCACCCGCCGATACGCTGTGAGCGAGAACAATACGCGCAGCTTGGGCATCTTCATTCTCATTATTTAAATTGAGAGTCGTCGTAGAGCCCGTGACACGGGTACGGATATAAGCGGATCTCTCAACCGGATACGCGCAAGAAACCCTAATTGTTTTAAAACTTTCATTTGTTGCTATTGTTTCAAGGTTATCAGCACAGGTAAAAAAGAACTTATCATCGCGCACCATTGGTGAGCCCTGAATCTGATGTGTTTTCAGATATTCATTTACAGCTTCTTTGATTTCAACCCCAATCACATCACGGATAATCTCATCATCTTGAGCATTATTAAGCGCCCCCTGCCCCTCAGATGGGACAAAGAAAAGCGTAAGTCCGAAAACCAGATTAATTGCCGAAAAAGAAAATTTCATCATTTACCTTTCCAGACGAAATGCTAGTGGATGAGGTTTTTTGCCCCAAAATCATCGATTGAATCTCATTTACAGAAGGCAAACGCAGTTTCCTTCCCGCAAACAGATAGTTTGGGTTTTGCCTAACAAAAGCTTTTGGGTTGGCTTTAACAATCGCAAGAGACAAAAACTCTCTGCTTAGTCCGCTATTTCGGTAATATTTGTTCATAATTTTAGACAAAGTCTCATCAGGCCGAACCAAATGTTCGACAGAATGATTATAATCCTGAACAAAGGCATTATCGCGGTCATTTCCCGAACTACCAATGCTTTGAACACCGTTATATTCAAGTACAATTAAAGCCTCGGCAGCTGATTGAGCTGGCGTTAACACTAAAAAAACGCCTAAACTCAAGCTTAGAAGTGTTTTTAAAAATCTTTTAGATGGCCTGCTTACAATCATCTTCATTGACCTAACTCCATAAAGCGAACCGTTTTTCCATCAAAATCCGCATTATTCTTACGTTTATCAAGTGTTTCTAAAAATACGCTGTTCATCTGCGCTTCAACAACCCGAAACACCGTCCATGAGGCATCATTTCCGGCAACCACAGCAAGGTGGTTTTTTAAGACACCCTTGGCAACACCAAAATCGACACGCAACCGATTATCCTGATCAAGGGTAAGTTTTCCTGTAACTGGACGACAGGAAAACTCCTGACCGAAATTCATTACAAAATGTTTGAAATCCTCAGAAAACTGAGCCAACAGATTATCTCTGGACGGTGCTGTCAGCGTGTTCACCGTATCAAGATAAAACTCGAACCCCATTCGATGCGTCACCGGAAAGGTCTCCATTGCCACCATCACACCAAGATGGTCGTAAACATCAACATGCACAATAATATCGAGTTGTTTGCTTTTAGCTACATAACCCATATTATTTTTGCGCTGGCGAATCTCAATCCTTGGCGCAAGGGCAAAATCACCGGAGGCAACCGCGCTTGACGTCATAATAGTGTTATAATCCATCGCACTGCCGACACGTTGCGCCTTAACAGGATCATAAGTCATATACATTTGATTGACCGGCTCAAGATTTTCTGACTTGTCGATTGCATCGAAAAGAATACTGACCATTTTTTTTGCTATTCCGGCTGCCCATGAAGGCGCGTTGCGCGCCATATTAATTTGCGGGCTATAAACATGTAGACGGCTTTTCATGGAAGAACTGCAGGAGTCATCAATATGGCCTGTCACGGCACGAATTTTGACCTCAAAATGATGCTCGGTCTGTTTTTCTTCCAGTAAACTATAATCCAGAATACTGTCTCCGGGGCGAACCAAAACCTGTTCGGTTAAGTTAGTCATCTCGTCTATAAAGCTATAACCATCTACCCGGGCTTCCCCTTGAAGGGCGGCAAGATAGAGCGCATCTTCCAAAGCCATGCGCCGTAATTCATCAGACGTGTATTGATCAGACAAAGCGGCACGACCGGTTACCTCAACAATATTCACACCAGCTTGCGCCGGCCCAAAAAAGGAGGAAAGAGACAAGACAAAAATAAAGACACATACTTTCAATATGTTACGCATTACCTCTCGCCCTTCCTAATTTATTAAAGTTTCTGATATACTCAGGTATATCTGTCTGCAGCCTGGATTAAGCGGGCAATCACATCTCTATCTATTTCAAGAACAATCTCATAAGTATCCGACCCTGTCGGGTTAATACGAACTGTTCGGGCACCGCGAATAATGCCGGTCACAACACCTCTAAATGTGTCGTTCTGTACCATTAGATCCACAACGGTGGTGTTACTGTCAACTTGCAAACCGTGGATTTGTTCGGCCAACTCGCGGATGGCTGCCATTCGGGCGGCGCGAATAGCCATAAGACGGCGCTGGGCATCGGATTTACCGGGCTGTGTTGAAACAACCGCATATCCAACCGCTGTCAGCGTCGGAATGGTTTGGACGTTACCGCCGGAAACCATAGAATAAGATTTAAGCTCCTGCTGAAAAGCCGGGTTATCATCTGGGCTAATAGCATTTGAGCTGGTATCAACCACCTGAAGCTCATATCCGCAGGCTGCAACTAGGCAGGAAACGGCGATTGCCGTAAAAAACTTTGTAAAACGTCGTGTCATAATACGTACTCCGTGACAAAAATGACTGCTGAAGCAGATGCATCTTTCATGCCAAGGCTATCCGATGCCCATACAAATTATAAATTCACCTGATTTTAGGTCTTCTCAGGGCTTAAGGAGCAACCTCTTCTGAAATTTTATGTGTATACACGAATTGGCATGCATTTTGCCTTAATCCCTTGTGCATAGGCGCGGAAAAGTTGAATTTTAGTCCAAAAAACCATCTTTTCCGCAGTTTATGCAAGTTAAAGACCAAATGGGCAGTTCTTGTGAGACTGTCGGGTTTTTGACTAAAAATGGGATTAGAAAGGGAAATGTCATGGAAATGACGCTCAATTTTTTGAGAAACCAGAATTCAAAGATGATGCTGACCAGCCTTGTCATGCCAATCGGTATTTTGGCGCTTATTACTATGATGGTTCTGCCTGTTCCTGTTTTTATGCTCGATATTTTCTTTGTCGGCAATATTCTGGTTTCATTACTGATTTTGATGGTTGCTATCAATACTTATAGACCTCTTGATTTTTCGAGTTTCCCCTCCCTCTTGCTTATTGCCACTATTTTGCGCCTTGGTCTTAATGTTGCGTCAACACGCGTTGTTTTGAACGAAGGCCATACAGGTACAGATGCTGCCGGGCGTGTCATTGAAGCATTTGGTCAATTTGTTATTTCTGGCAATTATGCTGTCGGTATTTTCGTCTTTATCATCTTGGTAATTATCAATCTTGTTGTCATCACGCGCGGTGCAGGCCGTGTTTCAGAAGTTTCCGCCAGATTTACACTAGATGCAATGCCCGGCAAACAAATGGCGATTGATGCGGATTTAAATGCTGGTGTGCTGTCAAATGAAGAAGCCAAACTCCGCCGCGAAGAAATTGCCAGTGAAGCTGACTTTTACGGGGCCATGGATGGTGCTTCTAAATTTGTAAAGGGAGACGCAGTCGCAGGCATTCTTATTTTGGCGATTAATATTATCGGTGGCTTGACTATTGGTATGGCCCAACATAATCTTGGCATTGAAGAAGCCGCCAGCAATTACATTCTCTTATCCATCGGCGACGGGCTGGTTGCACAGATACCTTCCCTGCTGTTGGCAATTTCTACCGCGATTATTGTGACCCGTGTCTCAACGACCCAGGACATGGCAAAACATATAGGCAATCAAATCAGCATTTCGCGCGCATGGATACCTGTTGCCGGGGTTCTGATGCTTATCGGCTTTGTGCCGGGCATGCCGAATTTCTTATTTCTCGGTGCTGCTTTACTGGCTGGTGCCGCAGGGTTTTTCATATTCCGCCGGGAACAAAATGAACCGACACAAGAGTCCATTGCTGAAGCCGAGGCAGAAGCAGAAGCTCTTGCAGAAAAGAAACCTGACCAAATTGAACTAGATGATGTTACGGATAATTCAGCCGTTTCCGTCCAACTGGGTTATGGGCTTGTCGAAATGGTAGATGATGAGGCTGGCGGACCATTGATAAACCGCATCACAAGCATCAGGAAACAGGTATCTCGCACACTTGGATTTGTTGTGCCGCCCGTGCGTATTCGCGATGATCTGACACTCGACGCCAATCAATATCGTATTCGCATAGGGCATACGATTGTTGGCGACGATAAGGTCTATCCTGATCGTCTTCTGGCTATTCCAGGAGAGAACTCAAAAATTAAGTTGGAAGGCATTGACGCGAAAGACCCAACTTTTGGAATGGATGCCATATGGATTAAAGCTACCGACAAAACCAAAGCTGAGAGTGACAGCTATGTTGTTGTCGCCCCAGAGTCCGTCTTGGCCACTCATTTAAATAAATTGCTGAATAAATTTGCCGGAGACCTAATCGGACAAGACGATGTTCAAATGCTTCTCGATAATCTTGCAAATTCGTCACCTAATCTCGTGCAATCCGCAGTTCCAAAACTGGTGCCATTGCACCACCTAACTGGAATCTTACGCGAATTACTGACAGAAAATGTGCCGATAAGTGATCTCAAGCGGATACTTGAGGAGCTTGCCAATTTGTCTGACAAAAATCTCAGTATCACAGACTCTGCAGAAATTTTACGCCCAGCATTAAGCGGCCTGCTTATTCAACAAGTCGCGCCGTTAAATTCGACTTTACCAGTGATTACGCTTGATGCAGAACTAGAACAAATGTTGATTACAACTTATCGCCAGCAAAATGAAAGCGATTTGATTATTGATACAGGCCTCGCCCAGCAAATCCTTGGCGAAATTAATACAGTAAATGAGAAGCTGTCTTCCGAGGGACGTCAGCCCGTCATTGTTGTTTCACCTTTCATCCGTCGTGCCTTCTCAAAACTGGTTCGGCAAAATGTTGAAGATGTTCATGTGCTGTCCTTCAAAGAATTACCGGATAGCCGCAAAATTGAAGTGGTTGCCTCAATTGGCAACGCCAACCAAGAAACTGAATAGAGGAGTTAAATCATGCCGACTTTAACCGTTAGTGCCGACGATTCGGCGACAGCAATGGAAGAGATTGTCCAAAAGTTGGGTGAGAATTCTTACATTCTGTCTACAGAAAAAACCGGTGGGAAAATTCACATTAAAGCCACGAATGACATTAAACCTGAAATTGGTCGTCCGGCACTGAAGCGTAAAAAGGCTTTTCAAGATGCCATGACACGTGCCGACAGTAATCTGGCTCCCGTTAATGGAACTCAGAACGATATGGTTCTAGAGCCAAATATTGTAGCCATGTCTGGTGATGCGGTGACAAAAAACATCACATCAAAAGCCGCACAGCAGAGAAGTAGCGAGAAAAATGGTAATGGCGATTACTCTCCCCGCATTGGCGAGCTGGAGAAGCTTGAAACCAGATTGAACAAAATCACACATATGCTGGATGGCATGATACTGACACGCCGAGAGGAGGCTGAGCTTGGCATCGGCAGAAATTCGTATATTGCCATGCAACAAGCTGGATTTTCATCAGAACTTGTCTCATCCCTTCGCGATACATTGAACGCACGCGACGAGAAACTTGGTTGCAAATCATTCCTTCGCGCTCTATCGGAAAGACTGATTGTCACCGATCCTGTAAGCCTCATGGAACAAAAACATATTTTTGTCGTCGGCCCCGCCGGAAGCGGAAAATCATCCCTCACCGCTAAATTGGCTGTAAAACGCCGTGAAATGAGCATGGATGCAACTGTACGCCTGATTGAAATTGATCAACCCGGCGTCACCCCTTGTGACGGCCTGAAATATCACGGGCGTCTTCTCAATATGCAAATTAATAAAACAACACCGGAAAGCGCTCCCGAGGAGTATATCGACAGCACCGCCCCGACAATCACAGATATCTGCATTAATCCTCATGAGACTCCTGCGGTGCTTGACACGTTAGAAAAGAAACTCGGCTCTGAAAACATGACAGTTTTAATTGCCCTACCCGGTGGCGCAAGTGCGCGTCTTATCAGACAACAATGCGCGCTTTATCAATCTTTCAATCCCGTTATTGCACTCACACGTCTTGATGAATGTGAAACGGGTCCGGAGGAGTTTTCTGTTTTAGCTGAAATGGGCATGAAGATTGGCGTCTTCACAGGCACACGCGGCTTGGTCGACTCAATAATATTTGCAAGTATGCCCGCATTGGCGCAATACTTGGAAGATTATTGTTCTGAAGAGTAAACAGAGTAACTAAATAGTAAGTGAAGAGTTTTCATGGCATATTCTGTAGCAGTAACAAGTGGCAAAGGAGGTGTTGGCAAAACCAGTATCGCCATTAACCTCGGCATGACCCTTTCTCGAGAGGGTCAGCGTGTTTGCTTACTCGACACGGATTTTGGTCTAGCAAACGCCCATATCCTGCTGGGCGTGAATCCACAAAAAACAATCAGCGATTTATTAAATAATCGCGCCACCATGTCTGAATTGCCGTGCAATGGCCCCGCAGGATTAAAGCTGGTCGCCGGTGGGTCTGGTCTGACAGATTTGTTGAAGATTGACGAAAATATCCGTAATCAAATCATCCGTTCCACTGATGCGTTGTGTGATAATCTAGATGTGTTGATTGTTGATGTGCCTGCCGGCGCGACTGACAGCGCAATTGATATTATCGCTGCCGCTGACAGAGTGCTGGTCGTCCTAGTCGGGGAACCGACAAGTTTCACTGATGCCTATACGCTTATCAAAGCTTGTTCACTGGAAAAAAACACATATCATTTCTCAGTCGTCGTAAACATGGCCAATAACGCCAACCATGCGAAAGATACCTTTGACCGCTTTAAAAATATTACAGATCGGTTTTTGGATATTGACCTGAGGTTCGCCGGGTATTTGCCCTTATCCAGCGCATTGAGGGACTCGATTGTTAAACGTCGTCCAATTATGTCCGACAATGGAAAAACGGCAGAGACACAATCGTTTAAGAAGTTGGCGCTTACTATCTCCCAGACACCCAAAAACGAAACGCCCGGATTACGTTTCCTAGGTTTGAAGTAAATAAATGGATTTCTATGTCAGTTAAATATCAAACTAAGCCCGAAGTTGAAGAGCTGATAACTGATAATTTACGGCTGGTGCAGTCTATTGCCTGGCATCTCCATGCACGGGTCAGCAAAGTCATCGAAATAGACGACCTGGTTCAAATTGGCTATTACGGATTGGTTACCGCAGCCCAAAAATACACCCCGCAAGAAGGGGTTAATTTTTCCAATTATGCCAGTCTGCGCATTCGTGGTGCGATGGTTGACCACCTCAGAAAAAATTCAAATCTTTGTCGCACCACTATTAAAATGCAACAAAGATTTAATCACGCTGAACAAAAACTCATCAAGCTTCACGGGCGCCAACCAGAGCAAGCAGAGATTGCAGATGAAATGGCAATCTCACTTTCTGAATTGCAGGAATGGCGTAAGAATTTCGCCGCTAATCATCATGAGTCCATGGATCAGGTTTATGATGATTTTTCTATAATTTTTGCATCGAACACCAACGACCCCGAGGAAGAGTTACAAAATAAAGACCTTAAAAAACTTCTTATTGAAGCACTGAAAAAACTCCCAGAAAAAATGGCACTGGTGATACAACTTTATTATGTTGAAGAACTCAATGTATATGAAATCGCCGAAGTTCTGGAAGTAACAATTGGGCGTGTATCTCAAATCAAGTCCGAGGCAATCAAAAAACTCCGCACCCATATTGCGGAAGCGCAATCCCCAGGCTTTGAATAAATTTTGAGGGGCCTGGATGAGCGCAGACCTTCAACAGATTAGAACGATCCACATGACTGTTCAAACAGCCGAAAAGCGTTTGCTCGGTTATAAGGCTGAGGCAGAATTAAATTTGAGTTGCACATTGGTTAATATTGCGCGTGGTAATTGCTCAGTGAGCATTTATCCAATCGCAGATTTTGCAACCCCGTCCGGCAAGCTTGAAATAGAAATCCGTCGGCCTGTTATGAATTTAGCTTTCAATCTCCAACAAACCTCGTTTGACAGGCTGTGCGAAGCTTTATCCTATCACCAGCCGCGACCTGTCGACTTGATGATTTTACTCGATAACGCATTGACTGTGACAATTGACGGTGACCTGTCAATTCAAGAAAAAGAAATTCATCAGATTAGAGATTTAAGCTGGCGTATTCCGCTGTGTTAAACCTATTTTTCAAAAATTATTAGTCAATTAGACGTCGGATCATATCAACATCAGCTTGCATAATTCGTGATGATCCTGAAAATGCCTGCTGGGCGCGTAAAAGCCGAGCAATCTCATTTGTTGTATCTACATTTGCGGCTTCAAGAGCTCCTGACTGGATAGAACCGGTTCCTGTTGCACTGTCTTGCGGCGCAGACACAACCGGTTGGCCTGACTCAGGCGTCACAATATAATTAGTATTGCCGTCATTACGCAGCTTTGTCTCATCTTTGAAAGTTGAAAGACCAACTGTAGCAACTTTTACGGAGACACCCTGACCATAATCCACTTGGATTGATCCATTAGCAGCGACATTAATAGCTGAAAGGCGCCTTATATTTTCTTCACTATCAACAACAGTAAATGGAATCTTAACTTCATTGTTCTCTTCATCAAGATATTTAAAGCCATCCATCGTAACCAACTCGCCTTCATTAGTTAAATTTATAGAACCGTTACGTGTGTATTTAATTTCATCCGGGTTATTTGGGTTTTTAATAGCAAAAAACCCTTCACCATTAATCGCCAAATCAAGAGCTGCATTAGTCATAATAAATGAGCCTTGCTGATGAGCGCGTCTTGGTTCAAGCCTTTGGACACCATTGCCGAGCTGCAAATTTGATGTCCGATTTTTCTCTGTAGCGTAAATATCTTCAAAAATAGTATCACTGCGCTTAAAGGAGACGGTTCCCGCATTAGCAATATTATTCGAGATTACCGCAATATCTTGGAGCGCTGCGTTCATTCCTGATTTGTATATAGCAACCATGTTTCTGTCCTATTAATTCAGCTAAAAAGTTCAAATTTCGTGCCAAAGTGATTTTTCTGGAGAATTTAATCTTTGTTGATTTCTTTATTCATTTTTGCTTTAAAAAAAGCTGAGATTTCGTCTTTAGGTGTAACTATGTCAAACAGTTCTCGTGCTTTAGTCCCCATTGAGAAGAAGTTACCGTCCTTACGTCGTAAGAAGCGTAAGAAGGGTGATGCCTTTGCACTTGTCGAAAAGGACGTTTTTCTCCGCGACAGAGCAATGGTTCGCCGCTATTTACCTGATATTCTTGGAAAAGTTCTTGCACGAGTATGGATTGATGTGGACTTTCATGATTTATTTTCTGAAGACCCGCAAAGGACACTTGAGGATAATGGCGTCCATCTTCCTGATAATATGTATCTAGAGTTCCAAAAACCTGACTCTGATCGCCCCCGTATTGTCGTTTACGAGCAAAAACCGAATTCAAAATTTAAAGTTCGGGTGTTTTATTTACAGCTCGTTATGATGGCCGGCAGGTGATGCGCGCCCTTTTTTTAGGACTTTTACTAGCATGTACAGTTAATTTTCCTGTATTGAGCGACAGTCATAAAAGCGTGCTTCCACATAAAGTTATTGACCCTGACAAGGCCTACCGCGTCGCCGTCGAAGCCGTCAGAGATAAAAAATACACCATTGCAGTTGAGCATTTTGAAATGCTAGCTGAACAATCCCAATATGACGCCCAGTATAATCTTGCCCTTTTATTGAAGCAGGGGCTTGGAATTCCGCAAAATTACCCCGAAGCCCTGAAATGGACATGGCTAGCTCATCTTGGTGGTGTTAAGAAAGCTCAAGGGCTCGCAGATATGCTATTAGATCTTGTGCCTGAAAAGCGACAAGACAAAACCCGCGATCAGGTCTCAGACATTTTAACTGAACGTATCGAGTCAGGTGATTTAAACGCTCTGACACAATTTGCCAGATTTCACTTAGATGTCCTTGTCGAGCCAGATTATGAAACCGCTTATAGTTGGTATTCTGTCGCCGCCGCCTTCAAAATGCCTGGCGGTATTAGAGGGCGTGAAGACGTCATTGACGAGGTTGACCCCGAAAAACTGGTCGAGTTGCAGGACGAAGCCACCGAAATTTTTAAAAATCTTACTTCTCCTGAGTAACCAAAGCAGTCTAAAATAAGCTAATGCTTAAGGAGTAAATTATGCTTGTAAAAGTTCAATGGATTATTGACGGTGTTGCCGAAATGGAAGCCGATTCACTTGAAGAAGCCGAGCTTATCGTCAATGAAACACTCAATAAAGTTGTCGCGGAGAACCCTGTCATTTTTGAAAAGCTCGGCGCACGCGCTATCCAAGGCAAAGGTTATCTTGCTGGATCGGATGAAATTTCAGAGGAAGAATAAAATGCGTTTAGTTAGATGGGTGGGGGCGATTTATTATGTGGCACTGTGCTTTGTGGCACTGAGTTTGGCGGTAACGCAAGTTTCTGCAGCAGGGAAAACTTACAAATCTTCGAAAGACGAAGAAAAACCAGAATATGAAATTTGCAGACTCAAAGAGTTGTTAAGGGAAGAGGAAGGCAATAGCTGCGTCTATTCCCGCCAAAGCGGGGGAAGAGAAGTCGTCATTAAAATTGACAATAGCGTTATATGCCAAGCTCAATTCCGATGTAAAAAAGAATAAATTTATTCACAATTTGACTACACCTCATGTCGTCTATGCACGCACGGGTTATCCGAATCGTTTTCTAAAGTGGTATATTGGTATCCTAATCGAACCAAAGATTGGGAAAAAAATGCTAATAATCAATATGCGTGAAAAGCGTTCACAAAGAGGACGGATAAACTTTTTTCATCTAGCCAGTATTTTTGGCTTGCTTGTTATTTTGTTACTGAGCGTTATCAATAAATCCAGCGCTCAACAGGTAAATCAAGTTGAAACCCTTACCGAAAGCGAAGTAGTTAAAATTGCCAGCCGATGGTTTGGCATGTCATCAGAGTCAGTAGCTGAGGTCATGGATGTTATTTTTAACAAGCATGGCGGGCCTTCCGCTTATATTCGTGGCGAAGAAGCTGGGGGTGCTTTTGTTTTAGGCGCCCGGTATGGGCGCGGTGAACTGGTTATGTCAGACGGGCACACCGAACCTGTTTATTGGCGTGGCCCGACGATTGGCCCCGATTATGGCGGTAATGCTGCTAAAACATTTACGCTGATTTATAATCTGCAAAACCCTGAAGATTTGTTCCGTCGCTATCCAGGTGTGGATGGCTCGGCATTTTTCATTGCAGGTCTGGCGGTTAATTTTCAGGAACGTGGTGAGGTTATTTTAGCGCCCATCCGAGCAGGTGTTGGCGGGCGTTTAGGGGTTAATGTGGGTTATCTCAAATATTCGCGTGAACCCGGCAAGATACCTTTTTAATTTTTTTGCGTCTTCAGTCGAACACGTCCGATTTCTTGACCGGTCTTCATATTCACCAACAATAGAAAATCGCCTTCAGCATCGCGCAGATGTAGGATAATTTTTCTGTCATTGATTTCAGTCGCCATGAGTGCCGCCCCCTCGGGGACATTGATAATATTTTCAAAGCCCGGTTCGCTTATGGATATTTTTCCATTTATGGTTTCAGGTCTTGGGGATGGTGAGTCATCCGTGACGCGTTTGATAATCGTACCGACAACCACGGCAAGACCGCCAACCAAAAGGATACCCAGCACAATAACCGTGATGAGCAACGCCCGGACACAACCTGTCCGTTCAGGCATATCTATTGTTGTTTCTGCATTTTCATTGGCGGCGTTTTCTGGTTTATTCTGAGTCATGTCCGATACCTGTTTTACCTACATCACCACAAATGATGATGACGGCAAACGTCTAGATGCTTTACTGGCTTCTCAGCTTGAGTTTTCTCGCGCCCGCCTGCAAGGGCTAATCCGTGAAGGTCAGGTTATCGTGATACGCCAGCAACAGGAACACACCATAAAAGACCCTTCATGGCGGGTCAAACCCGAAGACGAAATCACCCTCACCTTACCGCCGTTAAAAGACAGTTCGGTCAAGCCCGAAGACATCGCACTGGATATCCTGTTTGAGGATGACAGCGTCATCGTGATTAACAAAGCAGCGGGGCTGGTCGTGCATCCCGCGCCGGGCAGTCCGGACGGGACGCTGGTAAATGCCCTTCTCGCGCATTGCGGGGACAGCCTTTCCGGTATTGGCGGGGAGAAGCGCCCCGGCATTGTGCATCGCCTCGATAAAGATACAAGCGGCGTGATGATTGCCGCCAAAACTGACAATGCCCATAACGCACTGGCAGAACAGTTTGCCGCCCATGGGCGCGATGGGCGGTTACAACGGCGCTATCAGGCATTGGTCTGGGGGCAAGTTATGCCTCCAGTCGGACGTGTTGAGGCGGCCTTGGCGCGCCATCCAACCAACCGCAAGAAAATGGCTGTTTCGCATCACGAAACCGCGCGCTTTGCCGCAACGGACTACACCGCGCTCCATAACTGGACGCATGTTCCCATTTCAAACCTTACCTGCATACTTGAGACCGGGCGCACGCATCAGATAAGGGTGCATATGGCGCATATCGGGCATCCAGTGATTGGTGACGAGATGTATGGCAGCAGCCAGCGCAGTCGCCTCAATACGCTACCCGAAAAAACCGCCGCGACCATTGCCGCACTCGGACGACAAGCGTTACATGCGGAATTACTGGGTTTTGAGCATCCCGAAACGCAAGAACCCATGACCTTCACCGCCGCCCTACCCGCCGATATGCAAGCCGTGCTGGACGTGCTGAATGAGGGTGAAACACACCCCGACGACTAACCCCTTGTTTTAGGGCGGTTTATTCTCCATATATGGAGATATGACGGATATTGTTAAAAAACCTGCTGAAGCAGTCAAAAAGCCGGAGAAACCGGCGCGTTCCACCGCGCTGACAGCCAGCCTGTCGCCGGATGGTAGTCTGTCGCGTTATTTACGCGAAATCCGAAAATATCCGATGCTGGAAGCCCAGCAGGAATATATGCTGGCGAAGCGCTTTGCCGACCATCAAGACACCGACGCCGCGCACCAGCTTGTTACCAGTCATTTGCGCCTTGTTGCCAAAATCGCTATGGGCTATCGCGGCTATGGCCTGCCTCTTGGTGAGGTTATTCAAGAAGGCAATATCGGCCTGATGCAGGCGGTCAAAAAGTTCGATGCCGAACGTGGTTTCCGGCTGGCGACCTATGCGATGTGGTGGATACGCGCCTCCATACAGGAATATATTCTGCGGAGCTGGTCGCTGGTGAAAATCGGCACAACGGCGGCACAAAAGAAACTGTTTTTCAATTTGCGAAAGGTCAAAGGCCAAATTGATGCGATTGATGGGGGGCAACTCACCCCTGAGCAGGTCAAGGAAATCTCGGATCGTCTGAATGTATCGCCAGAGGATGTCCAGCAGATGGACGGGCGCATGTCCGGCAGTGATCGCTCGCTCAACGCGCCGATTGCACAGGGCGAGGATGAGAGCGGCGAGTGGCAGGACTGGCTGGAAGATGACCGTGATGACCCCGAAACCGCGCTTGTCGTCAGTGATGAAATGGATGTGCGCCGCGAGATGATGCAACAGGCGATGTCGGTGCTGAATGACCGCGAGATTGATATTCTAACAGCGCGCCGCCTGAGCGAACCCGCCGCCACGCTGGAAGAACTGAGCCAGAAACATGATGTGAGCCGTGAGCGCATCCGCCAGATTGAAACCCGCGCCTTTGAAAAACTCCGCGACGCCATGGTCGCCAATAACGCATCCCAAAATAGCGACGTCATCGAAGGCGAAGTAATTGGGTGAGGTTACTACTCAGCCGCAATATATGAAACTAAAGGTTTATCATCGTATGTTCTGTTATCCAGAACTCTACCATTTTTCTTTTTCTGAACACCCCCTCTTGCATCGCTTTCGTGGTTTTGGCATGCTCCAGTAATCAAAAAACAAAAGAATCCCACAAGGACACATCATGCAAAGCACGCTTCTCATCATCATTGGCTTATATCTGCTCATGCTCCCCGTCATCGGGATTATAGGTCGGCGTATGTCGCAGGAGAGAACCTTGCGGGACTTTTATCTTGCTGGGGGTGGATTAACCGCCCTGCCATTATTTTTCACACTTTACGCCACGCAATATAGTGGCAACACCCTCTTCGGCTTTGCAGGCAATGCCTATCGTGAAGGGCCGGTGATATTTTTCGCAGCACTCGGCATGGCCATGGCGATTGCATCTTATCTGCTGTTTGCCCGCCCTCTGCAGGATCGCGCGCACAAGCACAACTATGTGACGCCGGCTGACTTTCTGCGTCATCGCTATAACAGCGCGTGGCTCGTGCGATTGGTGAATATTTTGCTTGTCGCCACTTTGGCAAGTTATATCCTGACCAATTTCAAAGCTGTGGGTTTGCTTGCCGAACGCCTCACAGACGGGGAACTTCCCATGCTCTATGCGGTTCTGGGGCTTGCGATTGTAATGGCGTTTTATGAAAGCCTTGGCGGTATGCGCAGTGTCGTCATGACGGATGTTATTCAAGGCGCTCTTCTGCTCATCGGGTGTCTTGGTGTGCTGGTGGCAACCATTGCGACGTTAGGGGGAACGGGTGAATTACTGACCGCTGTTTCCTCTCACCCTGAAAACGCACAGGGCTTTACCGAAAGGCAATGGACCCGCGGCATATCCGTAATGTTACTTTTCGGCACAGGCGTCGCCATGTATCCGCATGCCATTCAACGTATTTACGCCGCTAAAAGCTGGGTGGCTTTAAGCACCAGCTTCCGGTTTATGTTTTTCGCTCCCCTGCTCACAACCGTGCCAATCATCCTAACGGCAATGGCGGGATACCAGCTTGTCCCCGGCATGGCAGATGCCGAAGCTGACCAAATTATTCCGCGTCTGTTATTTTTGCTGATGGATAAATTCCCGATATTAAAAATCCTGCTCGCTTTGTTTATGGCGGCGGCGATAGCGGCCATTATGTCAACCATTGACTCTGCCCTGCTTTCGCTCGGTTCAATATTCACGCAAGATGTGTTCCGCCCGCTTGCCCCCGAAACCTCGCAAGCCACGCTCACAAAAATTGGCAAGGGCCTGTCATGGGGTTTGATGTTAATGATGGCGGTGCTGGCGACCATATTGCCGCAATCCATCTGGATATTGATGGTCATCAAGCTTGAGATTATGTGCCAGATATTCCCCGTAATCGTGCTTGGTGTTCATACGCAAAATCTATCCGCCCGCCCCCTGATTGCTGGAGTTCTGGTCGGGTGTGTCGCTACCTATATGCTGAGATGGGGCATAGATGTTGACCTTGGCGGCTGGCATGCGGGGATTGTCGGACTTGGGCTGAACATCGCAACCATCGGCATGTTTTCGCTGTTTGAAAAACCGCGCACTCAAGAGGCCTAACACCGTTTTACGATGAACTACGGCTCAATCCTCAAACGGATCCTTGACCAAAATGGTGTCTTCGCGTTCTGGGCTGGTGGATAGCAAAGTCACCGGCGCGCCGATAAGCTCTTCAATATAACGGACATAACGTACGGCATTTGCAGGCAAATCCGCCCAGCTACGCGCACCAAAGCTGGTTTCATGCCAGCCCTGCAGGGTTTCAAAGACTGGTTCAATCCGTGCCTGTGCCGCCGCATCAGCCGGTAACCAGTTTATTGGCTCTCCATCCAGCATGTAGCCAGTGCAAATTTTAATCTCGTCAAAGCCATCCAGCACATCCAGCTTGGTCAAGGCAATGCCGTCAATTCCGCCGGTCTGCACAGCCTGTTTCACCAACACCGCATCAAACCAGCCACAACGCCGCTTGCGCCCGGTTACTGTGCCGAACTCATGCCCGCGCTCACCCAGTTTCTGGCCAATTTCATTATCTTGCTCGGTTGGGAACGGCCCTTCACCCACACGGGTCGTGTAAGCCTTAGTAATCCCAAGCACATGCGACAGCGCCGATGGGCCAATGCCCGAACCAATTGCCGCCTGCCCTGCAACCGTATTGGAAGAAGTAACAAACGGATAAGTCCCGTGGTCAATATCAAGAAGTGTGCCCTGCGCGCCTTCAAAAAGGATGCGCTTACCTTGACGGCGCGCTTCATGCAATAAGCGCCAGACTGGTTCTGCATAGGGTGTAATTTTATCCGCCACATCGCGCAGCTTTTGCAATAACGCATCTGCATCGGCATCTGGCTGACCAAAACCACGTCGTAACGCATTATGGTGCTGGAGCAAATGCTCAATCTTGGCAGGCAAAGCGTCAAGGTCGGTCAAATCGCGCACCCGCAAGGCACGCCGCCCGACTTTATCTTCATAGGCAGGCCCGATACCCCGCTTGGTCGTCCCGATTTTGCTGCCCTCAGAAGCGGCACTTTCTCGCGCCGCATCCAAATCTTGATGAACGGGCAAAATAAGCACTGCATTTTCAGCAATTTTGAGATTATCAGGCGATATCGCAACACCCTGATTGTGCAGGGTTTCAATCTCGGCAAGCAATGCCCAGGGATCAATCACAACTCCATTGCCGATAACGGAAATTTTTCCTTCGCGAACAATACCTGAAGGCAGGAGCGAAAGCTTATAGACCATTCCATCAATGACCAGTGTATGACCCGCATTATGACCACCCTGAAAGCGCGCAACAATATCAGCACGCTCCGACAGCCAATCAACGATTTTACCTTTGCCCTCGTCGCCCCACTGCGACCCGACAACGACTACATTGGCCATGCTTCACCTCTTGTTAAACCCACTAAAGCCCCTTCAAAAGACCAGTGCTTTTGCTAGTGTAACCTGCTCCAGAGCCATCACTTCGTCAAGTATATCCGTGCCGATTTCATTATCGACAGCAATCAAAGCAATCGCATTGCCGCCTGGCTTTTCACGTCCAAGATTGAACGAGGCAATGTTGATACCATGCGCCCCAAGTAAAGAACCAATGCTACCAATAATACCCGGTTGGTCATTATTGGTGATGAACAGCATGCGTGGCGCCAGTTCGGCTTCCATATTAATGCCCGTTAGCTGAATGAGGCGCGGCTTACCGTCTGAGAACACAGTTCCAGCGAAAGAACGCTCAGAATTTTCGGTTTTCACAACAAGACGGATATAGCTATCAAACGCTCCTGTTGAGCCTCGCTTGGTTTCCGCAACATCCATGCCCCGCTCTTTGGCAATAGCAGGCGCACTCACCATATTGACTTCCGACATAAGAGGCCTCAATAAACCTGAAATCATCGCGGAACTCAGGGGCGCACAATTCAATTCGCTTACCTCACCGGCATATTCTATCGTCACTTCCTTGATGCTACTCGCAGTCACCTGACCTGCCAGCAGACCCAACTGCTCAGCAAGCGTCACAAACGGTTTGAGCTTGGGTGCTTCCTCAGCAGAAATGCTCGGCATGTTAATGGCATTCGTAACTGCACCAGACATCAGATAATCTGAAAGCTGTTCGGCGACCTGAATAGCGACATTGACCTGAGCTTCTTCGGTTGCTGCGCCCAAATGCGGCGTGCAGACAACATTATCCATACCGAAAAGCGGATTCTCCTTAGCGGGTTCTTCCTCAAATACATCCAACGCCGCGCCGGCAACCTGCCCGCTTTCCAGCGCAGCTTTGAGATCACTTTCAACAATCAGCCCACCCCGCGCACAATTAATAATCCGCACGCCTTTTTTACATTTCGCCAACGCATCAGCATTAATAATGTTACGAGTTTTATCCGTAAGCGGTGTGTGCATTGTGATGAAATCTGCCCGCGCCAGCAACTCATCCAGCTCGACTTTTTCAACGCCAATATCAATCGCCTTTTCGGCTGTTAGGAACGGGTCAAAAGCGATAACTTTCATTTTCAGGCCAATGCCGCGTGATGCCACAATCGTCCCAATATTTCCGCAACCGATAACGCCCAGTAATTTGCCGGTCAGCTCGACACCCATAAATTTAGACTTCTCCCATTTGCTTGCCTGTGTGGAGGCATCCGCTTCTGGGATTTGTCGCGCAAGCGCAAACATCATGGCAATCGCATGCTCAGCTGTTGTTATGGAATTACCGAAGGGCGTATTCATAACGACCACGCCATTATTTGTGGCGGTTGGGAGGTCAATATTATCAACACCAATACCCGCACGACCAATAACTTTCAGATTTGTTGCGGCTTCCAGCACCGGTGGCGTAACCTTCGTAGCCGACCGCACAGCAAGCCCATCATAATCGCCAATAATTTTAATCAGTTCGTCGCGCTCCAGCCCGACATTAACATCAACCTCAAGGCCACGTTCTTTAAATATTTCTTCGGCACGTGGGCTCATTTTATCTGCAATAAGAACTTTAGGCATAATTACAGCTCCTCTTTAGCGGTAGCAAAGGCCCAGTCGAGCCATTGTGTGAGAATTTCAAGGTCAGCAGTTTCAACAGTTGCACCACCCCAAATACGCAATCCCGGGGGAGCGTCACGATAGGCACCAATGTCATAGGCTGCGCCTTCGGCATCGAGTAACGCCGCAATACCCTTTGCGAAAGCGGCCTGTGCGTCCTCATCCATCGCAATGACGTCAGAATCCACAATTTTCAGGCAGATAGATGTGTTGGAGCGATAAGCTTCCTCAGCACAGAGGAAATCAACCCAATCCGTCAGGGCGACCCAGTCGGACAGAACAGCAAGATTATCCGCTGAGCGTTGCAACAAAGTCGGCAGGCCACCAATATCTTCAGCCCATTTTAACGCATCGACATAATCCTCAACCGCCAGCATGGACGGCGTGTTAATCGTCTCACCTTTAAAAATACCCTCAATCAGCTTACCGCCTTTTGTGAGACGGAAGATTTTTGGCAGAGGCCATGGCGGTGTATAGCTTTCGAGCCGCTCCACAGCGCGCGGCGAGAGAATAAGCATACCGTGAGCCGCTTCACTTCCCATGACTTTTTGCCAGCTAAAGGTGGTGACATCGAGTTTTTCCCATGGCAAATCCATGGCAAAAGCAGCAGAAGTTGCGTCACACAGAGTTAGACCGGTGCGGTCATCGGCAATCCAATCACCATTTGGCACTTTAACACCGCTTGTCGTGCCGTTCCATGTGAAGGCAACATCGCGGCTAAAATCCACCTCTGAGAGATCAGGCAAATCACCATAAGCGGCTTCCATCACGCGAATATCGTCAAGCTTCAACTGCTTGACAGCATCGGTAATCCAGCCCTTACCGAAACTTTCCCAACCCAAAATATCCAATCCGCGTTCGCCAAGAAGTGACCACATTGCCATTTCATATGCGCCCGTATCCGAGGCGGGCACGATACCGATATGCCAGCCTTCCGGTACATTTAAAACATCACGGGTGCGGGTGATGGCTTCCAACAGACGAGATTTGCCCGGCTTGGAGCGATGCGATCTTCCGAGAACAGCGTTATTAAGATGGGTAAGGTCGTAACCCGGACGCTTAGCGCAGGGACCCGATGAAAAATCGGGATTTGCCGGAGACGTCTCCGGTTTGATCAAGATAGTCATGTCTCTACCCTTTCAGATAGTTGCCCTTCGGTGGGGAAGGGTGTCCCACGCGGAGATATAGGAGGTTTTGATCCTTAGAACAAGTGAGAAATTTAAAATGCTGTTTCTATGTGGATAAATCGGTGAAATCTGGAGCCTCCCGCCAACACAGAAAAGAGAATTTTAAGGAAAGGGGCCGGGGTGTCAAAAATCGAACAAAAACGACAACAGCGTATTCAGTTCAACTTTTCGGCATAACCATATCGCCATCACCCCGACCCTCCGCGCTCAAAATAAATGCGAGAGGTGGTCTGGAGAACAGGGGTGCGACCATCGCGCCACTGTCCCAAAGTATTTGAGCGTACGCAAAAGAGATAAACAGACATTAACTGCAAACAATAAAAAAGGCTCAATGCCCCGCCTAAACTCACGGAAAATCACATCAAACCTTATACGCAATTTAAATTGCAACTACTTTTAGGGGATTAAAACCCCACCGACCTAACGTCCGAAGGGCGGTAATTAACATTAACAAAATTTAACATTAAATGGAAGGGGTTAGGATGTTCTCTTTTATCATGAATTATAATTTCAAGAGGGGTCGCGCGATAGCATCAAATTATTTTTGCTGATGCGGTGGCTGGCATAGCCGCGCGTTGCTGCAACGGCAACAATATCGACATCCCAGTGGCGGACGTTGTTTTCGATGATAATCACACGCGGCAAAAGCGCGTCTGGCGCGATGTCGAAAAACGGTAACATGACTTTTTCTTCAAAGCCTTCAACATCCACTTTCATGCCGTCAATCCGCTTCAGCCCTTGTGCGTCAACCAACTGCATGAGGGAGATAACAGGCACTTCCACGACTTTATCTGCTGCAATCGCGTCTGCGGGATTATCTAAAGAGCCTGTTATATCTGCCTGCACCATTCTTGTTTCGCCCAGATTATCACCATGTAAGGTCAGGGACAGAGTCCCTTCATGATCGGCAATCCCTGCTTCAACCGCCGTAATATTATAGGTCGGGTTTAACGCGGCATTAAACGCCAGCCGCCGATAAATATAAGGATGCGGTTCAACAGCCAAAATGCGCGTATCCGCATGCGCCACAAAGGCTTCCCCCACAGAAATACTATACAAGCCGACATTCGCCCCAATATCGAGAAACACTGCCCCCGGCGCAGCAAGCGCCTTAAGCGCCTCACGTTCGGCAGGGTCAAAAAGCTGGGTGGCAAATAACACCCGCTTCTCAGAAACATTATTATGCGGGTAAATTCGCAGACGCGCACCAAACAAGGTGACATCCGCACACTCGCCCATCATCAACAAACCGATACGGCGAAATAAATAGGTCAGCCGCTTACCGAACCAACTCAGCCCAAGATTTTGTGTGAGTGATATCAGCCCCGCCGTGACTGCAGACGGTTTACGCGACCCGAAGTCACTTGTGTCATCAATAGGGATTTGTGAAGAAGCAGACAGCTCACTTCGTACAGACACACGGTCAGATACAGACATAGACGCGACTCTTACTTACGCAACAAATTACTGATTGAAACTATGACAAGTGTTCTACCAGATGCAAGACGTTATATGAGGTATTAAAATTTACGCTTTAATTTTAAGGGTCTTGTGACTTTTCCAGCACAGGATGTGCATGGTTCAAAGGCTTGTTATGCCCTGTTCCCAAAGAAGAGTTGGCTGTCTCAATCGCTCTGCGAACATAGCCCAGTCCGCGCTCAACTGCAGCTACAAGTGCCAGACCCTGACCCAAGCCTGTCGCAATAGAGGAGGCAAGCGTACAGCCCGTGCCATGCGTGTTCTTGCTATCGAAGCGTGGGTTTTCAAATACCGTAAAACCCGATTGCTCGGCGAGTAAATCCGTCACCACTGCCTCATTGCCGTGACCGCCTTTAATCAGCGCGGCTTGTGCACCATCAGTCATTAAACGATCAGCAGCATGTTTCATATCATCCAGCGTCTCGACACCACGATTGGTCAGAATCTCCGCCTCAGGCATATTGGGTGTAACCAGAGCAGCTTGTGGCAACATAAGACTTTGCATGGCACTCACCGCCTGCTCGGTTAACAGACGATCCCCAGAGCTTGCCACCATGACCGGGTCAATCACGGCAGGGTTGAGGAAATCATCCAGCAAAGGGGCAACCGCCTCTATCACTTCAGTGCGCGCCAGCATGCCTGTTTTTACCGCATCTGCACCAAGGTCAGACAAAACCGCCATCATCTGCGCCGCCACGAAATGGGGAGGAACATCCATAATATCTTTAACGCCGTGTGTGTTCTGAACAGTCAGCGCCGTCACAGCCGTCATGGCAAATCCGCCCAAAGTTGTCACTGTTTTAATATCTGCTTGCAAGCCCGCGCCGCCACCAGAGTCTGAACCGGCGACAATCAAAATTCTTCCGTTCGGGTAGAGTGCTGTCGGGGACGTATCGCCAGCGCTCACGCGGCAACTTCCTCAATCGTGGTGACAATCTCACCAACAAGCTGGCGGACAAGCGCTTCGTCATCCCCCTCGCCCATTACGCGGATAACCGGCTCAGTTCCGGATGGGCGTACCAGCAAGCGCCCATGATTACCCAGCTTCGCCTCGGCATCACGAATTGCCGCCTGAACTCGGTCATGATCAAGCGGCGCACCCGAGTTAAAGCGCACATTTTCCAGTAATTGTGGCAGAGGCTCAAACATATTACCAATCTTGCTCATTGGCTGACCGGTTTGCTGCATTACCGCCAGAACTTGTAGGGCAGCGATCAGGCCATCACCTGTTGTAGAATAATCACTCATAATCATGTGGCCGGATTGTTCACCGCCAAGATTGAAACCAAGTGCCCGCATGCGCTCCACAACATAACGATCACCAACATTCGTGCGTATGAGATCCAAATCCTGGCTTTGCAGATAGCGTTCCAACCCAAGATTGGACATAACAGTCGCCACAAGCCCGGGCGCGGTAAGACGCTCATGATGTTTCCAATCCGTCGCAATCAGTCCCATAATCTGATCACCGTCAACTATTTTGCCGTTTTCGTCGCAAATAATCACACGGTCCGCATCCCCGTCGAGCGAAATGCCAATATCGGCTTTTTCCTGTAAAACGGTTTCCCGCAAAAGGGCTGTATCAGTAGAGCCGCAACCTTTATTGATATTCACTCCATCTGGGTCGACGCCAATCGAGATAATATCTGCACCAAGTTCCCAAAGCGCTGTCGGCGCAACCTTATAAGCCGCCCCATGCGCACAATCGACAACAATTTTCACGCCACCAAGATTACCCTGCCGTGGGAATGTCCGCTTTGCAAATTCGATATAACGCGCCTGAGCGTCGTCGATTCTCTTAGCACGCCCCAGCCCATCAGCAGACGCAACATGCTCTCCAACGCCGTCATCCATAAAGCCTTCAATTTCAGCTTCAAGTTCATCGGACAGCTTATATCCGTCCGGCCCGAATAGCTTAATACCGTTATCTTCAAATTTATTATGCGAGGCAGAAATCATGACCCCAACATCAGCACGCATACTGCGCGTCAGAAAGGCCACAGCTGGTGTCGGGATAGGGCCAAACAAAAACACATCCATACCCATTGAGGTAAAACCAGCAACCAGGGCAGGCTCAATCATATAACCTGAGAGGCGCGTGTCTTTACCAATCACAACCCTGTGCCGATAGCTACCACGCCGGAAAACGCGACCAGTCGCCATACCCAGCCTGAGTGCCATTTCACCGGTCATATTACCTTTATTCACAGTGCCACGAATACCATCAGTACCAAAATATTTGCGAACCATTGCCTGACCATAATTAAGTAAACGAATCAACTGCTTATTAGTGCCAAACTGTTGCGCTAATATCAAGTCACGCTAAATTTCATTTTTTTACAAAACCTGACAGATGCCCCTTAATTTTTAGCGCATCGCTGAGTTGAGAGGGATCATGTGTGCGGATGTAGTCCACACCTTTCGCCGCCGCCCATAACTCAGCAGCCAGCGTCACCGGCGCGCTGTCTTCTACTGAACGCCCACTAAGCGCCCGCAAGAAGCTTTTGCGGGAAACCGAAACAAGTATGGGTAAGCCAAATATTTTTTTCAGTTCATCAATACGCGCCAGCATTGTGAGCGATGGCTCAGGCGTGTCACCCAAAAAAAATCCCATACCAGGGTCAATCACTATTCGGGTTTGATCAATTCCAGCTTTCATCAGTTCCGTCAGTCGCGTGTCGAAAAAACGGCAAATATGGTCAAAAATATCTCCTGCAGGCGGCGCAGTCCGCGTGGCAGCGCCGGCAGATTGAATAGCATGCATGACAACAAGTCGACAATCAGACGCCGCAAGGTCTGAATAAAGGGCTGGGTCAGCAAACCCATGAATATCATTCATCCAATCAACATTTTGTTGCAAAGCCCATCTCTGGGTTTGCGTTTGATAGCTGTCAATGCTGATGGGAATATTAAGCGCCTTTAGAGCCGGAACAATAGTGGTAAGACGATCAATTTCAGTTCGCGCTGAAACAGGGGTGCTATCTGGATGGCTGGAGGCCGGGCCAATATCTATTATTTCCGCCCCACCAGCATGCAAGGTAAGTGCTTGCTTTAATGCTTTTTCAGAGTCGAGATAAGCGCCGCCATCCGAAAAACTGTCCGTTGTGATGTTTAAAATCCCAAATAGACAGGGAATATGAGTCATCGCAAATCAGGTGCTTTGCGGCTTAGCATCACCGACATTTTTGGACTTACCCACTGAGGGGACTGCCGAAAGCGCACCGGGGCCGGAGTCGGTATCTGTTGGCTCGGGTCTATGAGGCGGGTCACCCTTCAGCAAAGCTTCAATTTCGTCACCACTCAATGTCTCATATTCAAGGAGACCATTCGCAATAATATGCAAATCATCAATATTTTCACGAATTATGCTCTCAGCCTTCTTGTAGCCTTCATCGACAAATTTACGAGTCTCAGAGTCAATCTTGCTCTGGGTTTCGTCGGAAGTGTTCTGTGTCCGCGTGACGGAATGACCCAGGAAAACCTCCTGCTCATTGTCACCATATGCCAGAGGGCCCAATTCATCACTCATGCCAAATTGCGTCACCATCGCTTTCGCCATATTGGTTGCCATTTGAATATCGGATGAAGCGCCAGAAGTAACTTTCTCATGTCCGAAAATGACCTCTTCAGCTATACGCCCGCCCATAGCGACAGCCAAATCGGCTTTCAACTTAGCGCGGGTGACGGAGAGTTGGTCGCGCTCGGGTAAACGCATGACCATACCAAGTGCCCGTCCTCTTGGAATAATAGTCGCCTTGTGAATAGGATCAGACGCTTCAAGGTTAAGTGCGACCAGCGCATGGCCGCCCTCGTGATAGGCCGTCAGTTTTCTTTCTTCATCCGACATCACCATTGAGCGCCGTTCAGCACCCATCATAACTTTGTCCTTGGCATCTTCAAATTCAGCCATGGCAACAGTGCGCTTATTGCGTCGGGCTGCAAGTAAGGCTGCCTCATTGACCAAATTAGCGAGATCTGCGCCAGAGAAACCCGGTGTTCCACGGGCAATCGTACGGGCATCAACATCAGCCGCCAATGGTACTTTTTTCATATGAACCTGCAAAATGCGTTCGCGACCAATAATATCCGGGTTCGGCACAACCACCTGACGGTCAAAACGACCTGGACGCAATAAAGCAGGGTCAAGCACATCCGGACGGTTCGTGGCAGCAATCAGGATAATACCTTCATTTGCCTCAAAACCATCCATTTCAACCAACAGCTGGTTTAGGGTTTGCTCACGCTCATCATTTCCGCCGCCAAGACCAGCACCTCTATGACGTCCAACTGCGTCAATCTCATCTATGAAGATAATACATGGCGCATTTGATTTAGCTTGTTCAAACATATCCCTAACTCGGCTTGCACCGACGCCGACAAACATTTCAACAAAATCAGAACCTGAAATAGAGAAAAATGGAACATTCGCTTCACCAGCAATAGCCCGGGCCAGTAGCGTTTTACCTGTCCCTGGGGGGCCTACCAACAATGCGCCTTTCGGGATGCGTCCACCAAGCTTTTGGAACTTTCCCGGGTCTTTCAAAAATTCAACGATTTCCTGAAGATCATCTTTGGCCTCGTCAATACCGGCAACATCTTCAAAAGTAACACGACCATGCGCCTCATTGAGAAGTTTAGCTTTTGATTTGCCAAAGCCCATCGCCTTTCCACCACCGGACTGCATTTGGCGCATAAAAAACACCCAGACACCAATCAAAAGAAGCATTGGGAACCACGACAACAAAATACCCCAAATAGTAGGCGCGTTACTTGTATCAGGCTTAGCGGTAATGCTCACGCCGCGTTCAGTAAGCCTATTAATGAGAGTCGGATCATTAGGGGGCGCATAAGAACTGAACCGTCGTCCATCGGCGAGCTTACCGGTAATAGAGTCACCAGAAATCACAACCTCTTCAACATTGCCGGCTTCAACCTCGGCAACAAATTGAGAGAAATTAATTTCACGCGCATTTGAACTTGTTGGACTTTCCTGAAAAAAGTTAAACAGGGATACCAGCAGCAGCCCCACAACGACCCAGACAATCAAATTTCTCGTATTATTCAAAGGCTCACCTTTTTATATTTACGGTTACGGATACATATAAGATAGGAATATCAGCATCAAAATGCCAGTACTTGAGATATTTTATTTTCACATGCGGCATTTAGAACCAAATTTTGTCGTCAAATTGAATATCCTGATGCGTCAAAACCCCTTTTGCCGCCAAAATATGGCTTTTCTTGCGATATGTTAGCCAAACTGACGGCAAGGCATGTATAGCAGCGACAGGCAAGTTTTTCGGCACATCATTCCCTAAGTGACGAATAGCTTTTAAACCTGCTGCGCCCAAAGGCTTGATGCTTAGAGTGCCTTTGAGCATGGTTTTTTTGGCGACACGAACAGAAGTACCGTTATCCCAGACAAAAAATTCTCCGGGTTTAATGATAACGGGTTCTGGCAAGCCACTAAATTCTCGAAATATCAGCAAGCCATTAAGCCTGAAACGTATAACAAAACCGTTAACTGTTTTGCCCCCATCTTTTGGCGGGCGTGATTTTAGGAAAACATCGTTCAAAATACGTTGAACCGACTCCGCTCGAGGCGGATAGCCACCATAGGGGGTGAGCAATCTATTGATGGTGCGGCGTAAAATATCCTCCGGCTGGTCGTGCAAAGACGCATAGGTAAGATGCGCGATACCATATTCATCCAATCGCACCGCCGCCTGCATAAAATTTTCAGTAACCTGTTCAAGCGCTTGCCGCGCCTGCAATAATCGCCCTGCCGTTTCCGCAAGACGGGTAGCCGTCATACCTTCTTGGGCAAATAAATCCATTTTATTCCTGATGCGGACCCGTGCAAATCGCTGGTTAGAATTGCTGGGGTCTGAAATCGCTTCCAGCCCAGCCTTTGCAATAGTTTGGTGGAGACGCTCACGCGGAATATCCAGAAATGGGCGGAGTAAAGCCACCCCATTACTATTTCTGACACGCTGCATCCCAGATAGGCCATCAAGCCCGGAGCCACGGGCCAGACGCAATAAAAATGTCTCGGCCTGATCTTCAAGATGATGCGCTGTTACCAGATAATCCACTTTATTTTTATGACACCAGTCAAACATCAATCCATAGCGAATATTCCGCGCAGCTGACTGAATATCATTTTTAGGAATTGCACCCTTGTGAGTCAAAATTTTACATACCAGATCGGATGCTTTCGCCAGCTTGGTGACATAGCGGGTTTCCTGCACCGCAGCACGACGTAGACCATGATTTACGGTCAGAATGGAGAAATTCCAGTGCTTGTTTTTCTTTTTAGCTTCAGCCGCCAATACGAGCAAAGATAAGGAATCTGCACCGCCTGAAACAGCTAGGGCAAAATGGGCGGGCTTATTCTTGGAAAGTTTCGTCAACGCGGCAAGTTTTTTGACAAATGCCGCACCGGTTAGAGGGGTTATAGACTTGCGGGGGCTCATAGGCGCCATAACCGCAACCTTAGCTTGAACATTCTGCCCGTTGGCTTTCAATTTCAGCGCGACGGACGATTGCCTGCGGCGCATCCGGGAAACGAGCTGAAAGTTCGGCAAAGGCATCACAGCCTGTCTTTTTTTCACCCATTACGACGAGCGTCATACCTAATTTCAAAAGGCTATCCGGAGCTTTAATACTGTCACCATAATTCGTGTATCCGGCGAGAAACGCGGCAGTGGCATTTTTATAATCTCTCTGCACATAAAAGGTTTCCCCTAACCAGTACTGAGCGTTCCCGGCAAGACGATCACGCGGATAAAGATCGAGAAAATTCTGCAACTCAGCCTGCGCTTCCTGATAAGCACCCATTTGCAACTTTTTCAAAGCCAAGTCGTAAATTTCTTTTGGCGTGCCAGATGAGGCATCACTTCCACCCTGACCACTCGCCTGATTTCCTGCCGTCCCTGCCGCCCTATTCGCCTTCGAGGTAATCAGCGGCGTGTCAAGCGCTGTTTCGCCAATTAAGGTGACGGTTTCAGCTTTGGCAAGCAATTCGACAGACTCTGGTGGACTTACGGGCATTGTCCCAAGAACTTGCGGTTCAGATGATGTATTTTGCTGAGCTTTTGACCCAGCGCCGGCTGCAGCAAGTTCTAACTGCTGGAATCGAAACTCGGAGTCCGCCGAAACCTGTTCAAAACGCTCGCTGAATTTCGTGAGGCGAAAGGAGACATCATCTAACTTGCCGTTAAGGGCGCGCATAACTTCTTCAATCTGGGTCAGTCTTACGCGCAAATCCGCAATCGCCGCACCACCTGCAGCGCTTTCTTCGGAGGACATGCTATCACCCTGAAATGTGCCGCCCGGTAGGGACGCAAGTGCAGAAAGCCGGTTTTCTATGCTTTCTAACCGTCCCAAAAGCTCCTGACCTGTACCACCTTCCAAGCTACTTCCACCACCGGTAAGGCCAGGGCCCATTGGCATCATTTCCAGACGTCTATTCAAAAGCTGTAAGGCTTCATCAATGGCAGCGATGCGTTGTTCTAAAGTTTGATTGGCGCTAGATTGATTATCACTGTCGGACGAATCCAAAAATTGAACCGTGTCTTCTAAACCGCTTGAGGGAGTTGTCGATTGAGCTTTTAAACTAGAGATGGATGCACCACAAACCAGCACCATGAGAGAAAACTGGAACAACCTATAAACAAGGTCAGACACTCTTTTTTGGGTCATAAGTTTATCACGCATAATCAACCTCCATTGCAGCCAATATATATACAGAAAAAAGGCTAATATAAGGCATAAAAAAGGGCACTCGAGAGTGCCCTTTAATAAAAATAGAATAATCGCTATTTACTGGATAACAGAAACCGAGCGACGGTTTTTGGACCAGCAAGCATCTTCTGCACACAGGGACACAGGGCGTTCTTTACCCCATGAGACAGTCTGAAGACGAGACCCGTCAACACCGAGACTAATCATGTAATCCTTAACGGCATTAGCACGACGCGCACCGAGGGCAATATTATATTCTCTGGTGCCACGTTCATCTGCATGCCCCTCAATAGTAAGAGATTTGCTGTTTGTTTTTAGCCAATCTGCTTGACGCATGATTGTAGAACGGGCTTCTGCAGAAAGCGCCGCAGAGTCAGTCGCAAAGAAAACCCTATCACCAACATTTCTGACAAGTTCTTTAACTGCACTTTCATCACTTGAACCGCCGTAGCTTCCACTGACAGTCCCACTTGCAGAACAAGCTGCGAGAAGAATGCTTGCCCCTAAGGCAACGACAATATTAGAAGATCTAAATAACTTTCTCATAACCTGCTCCTAAACCAGCCTAAAAAAGAGAAAAAAACGTTTGTGAACAATCCTGCCCACATACAGAATTACTCTTAATCAAAAAAGCAAGCATTTTCAACGCATAAAATCCATTTTTTAATCAATGTTGCTATTTCTTTATCTTATGAGCGGTGACCATGCCGGATCAGATGCAAAACCTGGGGTTTTCAAAGCGCGTTCATTGTAACCGGTGACATCCACCGTCCATAGACCTGGCCCAGCTTTCTCGCCTTTTTGCTCGCGAAAGAATGTGAGGACACGCCCATTAGGCGACCATGCAGGCCCCTCATTATGGTAGCCCTCAGTCAAAATTCTTTCACCTGACCCGTCGGGCTTCATCACCCCGATTAAAAACCGTCCTTTCAATTGCTTGGTAAAAGCAATCAGGTCACCGCGCGGCGACCATACCGGTGTGGCATAGCGGCCTTCGCCGTAGCTGATACGCTGCACATTTTTACCATCTGCATCCATGACATATAATTGCTGACGCCCCGCACGGTCACTTTCAAAAACAATGCGTTCGCCATCAGGTGCATAACAAGGCGCAGTATCAATCGCCAGCGTATTGGTTAATCTGCGGGTGATGCGTGTCCGCAAATCAAGCGTGTAGATATTTGAATTACCGTTACGCTCCAAACTCATGATTATTTTTTGTCCATCTGGTGAAAAGCGGGGCGCGAAAGTCATACCGGGAAAATCTCCGACAATTTCTTGTTGCCCGGTCTCGATATTAAGAAGAAACACTCTTGGCTGACCTTTGGCATAGGAAAGATAGGTAATCTCCTGCGCCGTCGGACTAAAACGCGGGGTTAGCGCCAATGACTGACCTGTTGTGATAAGTCGTGGATTGTGACCATCCTGATCCATGATTGCGAGGCGTTTCACACGTCTATTCTTAGGGCCGGTTTCATCTACATAAACGATGCGGCTATCAAAATAACCTGTCTCACCCGTTAAGCGCTCATAAATGGCATCGGCCACCAAATGCCCGACCCAGCGCCAGTTAGACGGTGTAGAGATGAGTTGAAGTCCCATCATTTGTTGTTCGGCAACGACATCCCACAAGCGGAACTCAATACTTATTCTGCCATCTTCAAGATTGGACACTTTCCCAATAACCAAAGCTTGCGAATTGATGATACGCCAATCACCAAAGCGGGGACGTGCATTGACCCGCAAATCCTTCTCGATGAAACCAGCAGGGTTGATTGATTGAAATAATCCTGAACGGTTGAGATCTGATTTAACGACATTGGCTATATCCGCCCCAATCATGCTGGGTTGGTCGTCCTGCCCCTGAAATGGGTTAATTGCAATCGGGAGTGGGTCTACATTGCCTTGCGTAATATCAATGCGTAGCAAATCCTGAGCAAAGCTGACAGAAATTTGGGCCGCCAACACCGCTAGAACCACAACCATTTTACGCATTATGATTTTAATCATTTCTTTGCTCCTCTTATTTGCTCTTTAGCCATTTAACATCTTACTCGGGTCAAAATTAAGTTCCATTTCGCGCCAGCTTTCATATTTTTCCGGTGGCATTTTATAAGGCTGGCATCTTTCAATCGCACGTAAAACACTTTCTGCAGCACTCAGGAAAAAACTGTCAGTCAGTTGGGCACGATTTATAATTTTTTTAGCAATAGGACGCCCTGTGGGATCAAGTTGAACCCGCACGCGTACCAGTAAATTTTCAGCATTCTTAGCGCCTGCAGGCACAGACCAGCAAGCGCGGATTTGCGCTCTGAAGGCATCTATTTCGCTCAAACTCATTCTTTCACCCGGCGGGAGATTTGCCAGGGGCTTGGGTGGTGTCGGCTCTGGAAGATCGGGTGTCTTATCCAAAAGCGCTTGCACAGCAGCAGTATCCAATAGCGGCTTACGTTCAGGTTTCGCAGGTCGGGGGCGCGCAAGCGGCACAGCATCTCCGACCAGATTAACCGGCGCAGGCAATTGTTCGGGAGGTGTCTCAGCCGCTTTCGGTTTTGGCTCAGGCAAAGGCATCGCGTCTGTATTATCAACTTGTGCAGGCGGTGCTGCTTCTTGTCGGATATATACCGGAGGTTTTTCGATTTCTTCAGCTTGGTCAGTTTTTTTCTCTGGCTGAGAGTCCTGGCTCGTCATCCTTGTGAATTCCTCAATCGTTATGACATCAATCGGCAAGGCATAATCTGGAAGACTGATTTTTTCGGGGGTCGGCAAAACAATGAAAGCGGATAAACCGACAAGGATATGCAAAACAGTCGAGAGAGTAATCTCTCTATTAAGAGAGGATGACCGAAGATAATCAGCTCGGTTTTGCCGCAACATTTATTTATTGCCCTGCCCGGATTTCAAATCTGTGACCAGGGCAACTTTTGAAAAGCCAGCCGCATTAATGCGCGCCACAACATCCGCCACATCGCCATAAGCAACGTCTTTATCACCACGCACGTAAATCCGTTCTTCATAGCCGGTATCTGAAATGGCGCGCAATTTAGACACAAGATTAGATGTTTCAATGGCGGTGTCTTGAAGAAAGACCTTACCATCCGCCTTAACAGTTATGGCTAATGGTTCGTTATCGCCAGTAAGTGGCTTCGCCCCTGTTTTGGGCAGATTAACCGGCACACCAACTGTCAAAAGCGGGGCAGCGACCATAAATACAATCAGCAAAACAAGCATCACATCTACCATTGGCGTGACATTAATTTCGCTCATAGGTGCCTGATGCCGCCGCGAATGACGCGTGGCGCGGGTTCGCGAAGTACTATTTTGATGTGAGTTCATGTTAATTGCCATGATATATCCTTCTGGGGATTAACCGGATTGGCGATCAAGAAAAATGGAAAATTCATCTGCAAAATAATCCAGACGCGCAACATAACGGTTAATATCCGAAGTGAATTTGTTATAGGCAATGACAGCCGGAATGGCCGCGAGCAGACCAAGGCCTGTTGCGAATAGTGCTTCCGCAATCCCCGGCGCAACCACGGCCAGATTGGTATCTTGGGTCAGCGCAATCGCTTGAAAACTGTTCATGATTCCCCAAACTGTGCCGAACAAGCCTACAAATGGGGCAATGGCACCGACTGTTGCAAGAAATAGTAAGCGGTTTGAAATCGCCCCAACCTCTTGCGCAACCGCACCGTTTAGCGTTCGATCCACACGGTTAATCAATTCCGGGGTTATTTTTTTCTCATTACCATCTGAGGAGGTTCTGACCCACTCTCTCATACCAGCCAGAAAAACCCGCGCCATAGGGTGGTCGGCACGCTCATTGATGCGCTTGTAGAGATTGGATATGTTTTCGCCTGACCAGAAAAGTTTTTCAAATTCATCCGCTTTGCGAAACAGCCGACGCATTGTCATTGTTTTTTCAATGATGATTGCCCAACTTTGTATTGATGCCATCACAAGGCCAATCATGACAATTTTCACGACCCAGTCAGCACGCAAAAACAAAGAATAAAGGCCGAAATCTGAGTGCATTAAATCTGGATTAGAAAGCACCGAAGCCTGCTCCACCAGAGTTGGATCGCTCACAACATCAAGCAATTCATTCATCCGTTTTAATCTCCTGCATTATATCTTATTGTTTTGCAGGATAAATGTGACCAAACTAGGGCTTATTAATAAAATTCAGAAAATGCTCTTCTTGCGTCAAATGCGGTTCAAGGAGACTTGTAACATCCTTGGGCATTCTCACCGGACGACCTGCAGCCGTGATACAAGCAACATGAACATCAGCGCGCCATAGAATTTGAGAACCCAGCATAATGGCCTGCTTGATATGCAAGCGCGCCCCTTTAATGAAAATATATGCTGAGATAACCGCCAACCTGTCATCAATTTTAGCGGGCGCGAGAAAATCAATGTTCATGTTCACGACTGTAAAAGCCAGAGGATCGGGGCGACTAAAAAGATCAGAATGATGAATACCGCATGCATGTAGAAATTCTGACCGCCCACGCTCCGCAAACCGCAAATAGTTGGCATGATATACAACGCCCGAGAAATCTGTATCTTCGTAATAGACCCGCACCGTCAGATTATGAATGCCGTTTTGGATACTCTGTTGAAGCGGGTCGCCCATATCAGTTATCATCCCGCCCAGAATTAAATAAATCTTCCGACGGAGGATCATTTAAGACAGATTTTGTTTCTGGCGGCGTAAGTCCCAAATGCGTAAAAGCCACGGGCATCAACATCCGACCGCGTGGTGTCCGATTTAAAAAACCAAGCTGTATAAGGAAGGGTTCAACAATATCTTCCAACGCGTCGCGGGGTTCACCAAGTGCGGCAGCTATCGTATCAATTCCAACTGGCCCTCCAAGAAACTTCTCAGCCACAGTTAGAAGATAGCGATGATCCAATGCGTCTAGGCCACGGCTATCCACCTCAAGTTTCACAAGGGCTTCATCGGCAATTTTCGCCGTAATTTCCCCAGCATTCGCAACTGTTGCAAAATCACGCACGCGCCGTAAAAGCCTACCAGCAACCCGCGGCGTACCGCGTGAGCGTCGCGCCACTTCACGTGCGCCCTCATCATTAATCGCCAACCCCATCAGACCTGCATTGCGCCGGACAATATGCTCAAGCTCTTCCAATTCATAAAAGCCAAGATAAATTTGAATGCCAAATCTGTCTCTTAAAGGGGTCGTTAGCAAACCAGCACGGGTAGTCGCCCCAACAAGCGTAAAAGGGGGCAGGTCAATTTTTACCGATCGTGCCGCTGGGCCTTCCCCAATCATTAAATCCAGCTCGAAATCTTCCATCGCCGGATAAAGGACTTCCTCCACAGCTGGGCTTAAGCGGTGAATTTCATCAATAAACAGAACATCATTGCTTTCAAGGTTTGTCAGTAAGGCAGCTAGATCACCTGCTTTCGTAATCACTGGCCCAGATGTTGCCCGAAAGCCGACCCCTAGCTCGCGAGAAACGATTTGCGCCAAAGTTGTTTTACCAAGCCCCGGCGGCCCCGCAAAAAGTACATGGTCCATCGCGTCACCCCGTGACTTAGCGGCCTGAATAAACACTGAAAGATTGTCACGCCCCTTATGTTGACCGACAAATTCTGCAAGTCGTTGCGGGCGCATCGCTGAGTCCTGATCGTCACGTTGCTCGGGGGCAGAGATTTGTCTTTCATCATCTCTCTCAACCATTTTCAGCAAGCTCCTTCAGGGCACGTTTAATCAAGGCTTCGGTACTTATCGTAGCGGCCTCGTCATCTGATTGGTTCATCTGACCCATGACTGTCATGACCGCGACATGTGCCTGACTTCTCGCATAGCCTAAATTTGTAAGCGCCGACAATGCATCACTCACAGTCGAATTCACATCCGGATTATCTGCAACACCAGCATCATGACCTGCCCCGCCAACAGGCGCACCCTGTCCCGCCACAACAAAAGAGGCTTCAGGTATTTTATCTTTTAGCTCCTGCACAATCCGCTGGGCAACTTTCGGCCCGACACCCGGCGCACGCGACACCATGGTCTTGTCTTGCGTCATGACGGCTTGCGATAACTCGCCAACTGACAAAACACTTTGAATAGCGAGCGCGACTTTCGCTCCGACCCCTTGCACGCCGAGCAGGAGTTTGAACCAGCTTCTTTCTTCTTCAGACAAAAAACCAAAAAGTCGGAACTGGTCTTCACGCACATAAGTTTCAATTGCCAGCGTCACCATTTCACCCTGACCGGGCAGGCTGGAGAGCATCCGCCCCGACCCTTCAACCAAATAGCAGACGCCATTAACATCAATCAAAACCCAACCATCGCCAACACCATCTACCAGACCTTTGAGACGCCCAATCATGATTTCACCTTCAGAGGTGTAGCTTGCGTTACCAAATTATCAGTGATCCTCTCATCAAGATCGCCCGCATGTGCATGTGTGATGGCAATGGCAAGGGCATCGGCAGCATGTTCGCTTTCTGGCTTGGCTTGAGGCAGAAGTGTTTTCACCATTGCATTTATTTGGTGCTTATCGGCATGGCCCGCCCCCGTGATGCTGCGCTTAATAAAATTAGGCGCATATTCAAAAACCTTCATTCCATTCTGCGCTGGAACGAGCAGACACACGGCACGCGCCTGCCCTAGCTTCAAGGTCGCCACCCCATCCTTATTGACGAAACTATTTTCAACAGCGGCCTGATGCGGGTGATGTGTCTCGACAACATCCTCCAACCCGCGCATGAGTTGCACCAATCTGTCGGCGAGATCGTCCTTGGCGTTTGAGCTAATCGTGCCATTTGCGACATGAATCAATTTACCGCGCACGACATCAATGACTCCCCAGCCCAGATTTCTGAGCCCCGGATCCAGTCCTATCAATCGGCGCGATTGGGTCATCAAATTTCCCTCAGGCGTATCGTGCTAAACCCCACCGCGTCAGGCAGAGAGTTTTTCCAGAATCTCGTCAGCAATATCAAAATTGGCATAGACATTTTGTACATCATCCAAATCGTCCAACGCTTCCATCATTCGTAGGACTTTTTCTGCCGTTTCCTCATCCACGGAAATTTCATTTTGAGGCTTCCAAACTATTTGAGCTGATGGCGGAGGGCCCAGCGCTCCCTCCAACGCGGCTGCCACATTATGCAACTCTTCCATCGCACATAAAATTTCATGTGTGTCGTCACTGCTTTCAACATCTTCTGCCCCGGCCTCAATAGCGGCCTCGAAAACAGCATCAGCATCGGCAATGTCCCCCGGATATTCAACGGCCCCGCGACGGTCAAACATAAAAGACACCGAGCCTGTTTCCCCAAGATTCCCTCCAGATTTGGTAAAAACAGTTCGCACATCGCCCGCGGTGCGGTTTCGGTTATCGGTCAATGTTTCAACAATGACACCAATCCCACCGGGGCCAAAACCCTCATAGCGAACTTCCTCATAATTTTCGCCACCTGCATCGGCACTCTTTTTAATCGCGCGCTCAATATTATCTTTAGGCATGTTTTGCGCCCGTGCGGCAGTAATAGCGGTTCGTAGCCGAGGATTAGAGTCCGGGTCAGGCATGCCCATTTTAGCAGCAATGGTAATTTCTTTGGATAGCCGCGAGAAAACCTTGGCTCGTTTTTTATCTTGAGCCCCTTTACGGTGCTGAATATTTTTAAATTTGGAATGACCTGCCATGAATGTGTTCCGGTTTTTTACAATTTAATCTGCCGAACATACCATGCCCGACGGGTGATCAAAGGAATCATACCTATGATTCGTTTATTCTACCTGTTGTTCACGACCTGCCAAAGGATAAAAAGAAGCTATGCCCTAGACAGCCTGATCTAGCCGACCACCATAACGGAATGGCCGGGCTGTAGCAGCCAACCCGTCCGACCTTGTTTCCACCATCAGACCGCAAAGCGTCACCTCGCCCATAGCCGGCTTAAAAGGCCCGCCCCGCATTTTAGTCATGAGACGGCGCATTGGCTCTTCTTTCTCCATGCCGATCACGCTGTCATAATCACCACACATACCGGCATCAGTCTGATAAGCCGTACCATTTTCAAAAATCTGTACATCTGCGGTTGGCACATGCGTATGCGTCCCCACAACAAGGCTGGCTCTCCCATCGCAGAAATGCCCCATTGCCATTTTTTCAGAACTTGCTTCACCATGAATTTCAACAATCACGGCATCAGTAGCTTCACCTAATGGGCAAGCGGCTAGCTCTCTCTCAACCGCAGCAAACGGGTCTTCCAAGGTTTCCATATAAAGTTGCCCCTGCACCGTGATGATGAGCACCTGTTCACCCTTTTCGGTTGTGAACAACCCAGCCCCTTTCCCCGGTGTGTTAGCGGGATAATTCGCAGGACGCAAAAGTCGAGGCTCTCTGTCGATGTGAGTTAATGTTTCCCGCTGATCCCAAACATGGTTACCCAATGTGATAACATCAACGCCGGCATCAAAAAGGCTGTTGGCAATGGTTTCGGTAATACCGAAACCACCGGCGGCATTTTCACCATTAACGACAACAAAGTCGATGTCCTTATCGCGTCGTAAGGTTGGTAATTCATCAATTACGGCTTCACGGGCAGCCCGACCCACAATATCGCCCAAGAATAAAATTTTCATTTCACCGCCTCAAAATGGTGAACACCCGAAGGTGTTAAAACGAAATCAAGTTTCTCATCATGCTCTTCATGAGGAATTAGATCAAATAATTGCGTTTCAAACGCAATTCCTACAACCAGAACCTTTCCCTGAGCCCTGAGTGTTTTCAGCGCACGGTCATAATACCCCCCACCACGACCCAGACGGTTGCCGTAATTGTCAAATGCCAGCAGAGGCGCAATCACCAAATCCGGCGTCACAATCGAAGACTCCGGCGCGGGTTCTTGCATATCAAATTTGCCGATCACCAAATCATCGCCTGGTTGCCAGGCCCTAAAGGATAAAGATACATCTTTTTCGATACGCGGGAGGGCTGTCTGCCACCCCTCATTATGTAGAAAGGTCACGATTGGCAACGGGTCAATTTCCGACTTATCCGCTGAATAAGCCGCACCAATAAGCCGACGGCGGTCAGTTTTTAGCACGACGGATACTGTTTCATAAATAAACCCGCGAAACACATTCAGCAGTTCCAGCTTGAGGTCATCCGTGTCAAATTTTTTGGCTTCCTGCCGCTTTTGGATAGCGAGCTGGCGGATGTCTTGTTTTTGTTTCTGTATATCTTTTGCCAATAATGAGGCCTGATTGATAGATGTCATTAAGCTATGGGGACACGTGCTGAACACGTTTCAACTTTCTAAATGTTGGGTTCTTGTGAAAAATCCTGGACAACCCTTAGTCGGAGTTGTCTCTGACAACGAGCCTGATCCCCGGAGACCTACATAAGTAGGTGGGCACCATGTGCAAAAGACCACGGTCTAGCGCAGGGACAGTTCCCTTAAGGATCGTAAGGTCCCGAGCGTTATCGACCCGCTATTCAGGACAACTCCTGAGGTGAACATAGAACGAAGCCCACCCCCATTCAAGGCAGCAATTTCCGATACTTTCGGGGGATAAGAGTGATTATTTTTCGAGATGTTCTGAAAGTGCCTGAATTTTTTCTGTCGCGCTTACCAAAGATGTCGCCATGAGCTTTTCGAATTCTTTTACCTGTTTTTCAAGCTCCATGCGGGTTTTGCCAGCAGCCTCAACATCCTGACGAACACCTTCTATCTGGTCATTCAGTTGATTAAGTTCATCACACAAGGTCAGCCCAACCAAAACCAGCAAATGCGAGTCCCCAGCACCACTGACATTTTTTTTAACCTCACCCAGCCTGGCTGCAAGATCCTCTGCTAAACGGCTTACGCGTTGCTCTTCCCCATCTGCACATGCAATGGCAAAAGGCCTGCTATTTATAGAAATTGTCAGTTCAGCCATGTTCACTCACACCATTCATCAGTTGATCCAGTTGCTTCATAGCAGCATCTATTTGCTGTTCGGCTTTGCTTTGCGCGGCAGCTCCAGCAGAAATCTGTTTTTTTAGAGATGAAATTTCACTCCGCATATGAGCAGCCTCTATGTTCAGCGCATCCAAATCAGATTTCACTTTTACCGCTTCAGCTATGCGATCAGGCAGGCGCTCTTCTAAAACCTGCAAGGCCTCATTAAAATGTTTCAGCGCTGTTTGGATATCCTGCATTATCTTTGATTCTCCATTGTACAAGCATAGGGTGTTGAGGGGAATTCGGTCAACCATCTAGCTTTTTGCAAATTGAGTAAAATTTAAATATTTATCACAAAATCAGTCAGTTATTTGAGCTCTTCAGTAATGCTGACACGCAAGTTAAATCTTTACATTGACTCCTTGTCGGTCGGTCGCCATTGTAGCGACGTCGTGACGAGTGCATTTGTGAATTAGATTGATTTGTCACATATGTCATTTAATTCTTGATGGTGTAATAATGACATTTTCAACCAGCGCGCCTTTAAGGTTCGCATTCAACAATACGAGATGCTATAATTTTGCTTAGAAACAGAATTTAGATTCCCAGCCCATGAGCGACAATCCAAAAATCAGACATAACATGATGGCAAATGCCATAAGAGTCCTCTCCATGGATGCGGTACAAGCCGCGAATTCAGGTCACCCAGGGTTACCTATGGGAGCAGCAGATATAGCCACCGTGCTATTCACCAAATTCCTCAAAATCGACCCACGTCAACCTGATTGGCCTGATAGAGACAGATTCGTCCTTTCAGCCGGACATGGCTCCATGTTGCTTTATTCGCTTCACTATCTGATGGGTTTTGAGGATATGACGCTGGATGAAATTAAAAACTTTCGCCAGCTTGGATCGCGCACGGCTGGTCACCCAGAATATGGTCACGCCGCAGGTATCGAAACCACAACTGGCCCACTCGGTCAGGGTCTTGCAACATCTGTCGGTATGGCGCTTGCTGAGCGTATGCTGAACAGCCGTTTCGGAGATGATCTGGTTAACCATTATACTTATGTCCTGGCTTCCGATGGCGACCTCATGGAAGGTATCAGCCATGAGGCCATCAGCCTTGCCGGACATTTAAAATTGTCAAAGCTAATTGTGCTTTATGATGATAATGACATCTCGATTGACGGGCCGCTTAACCTTGCTGAGTCCGGCGATGCTCTTGGGCGTTTTGAGGCTGCCGGTTGGTTTGCAGAGCGCATTGATGGCCATGACCCGGACGCCATTGAAGCTGCTATTTCCGCCGCACAAACACTTGACAAACCAACCCTGATAGCCTGTAAAACCACTATCGGTTACGGCGCGCCCAATAAACAGGGCACGTCCGGCGTTCACGGCGCACCTCTTGGTGATGAAGAAATCAGCCTCACACGCGAAGCACTTGGCTGGACATCCGAACCTTTTGATATCCCCTCAGACATTCTTGATAGCTGGCGCATGGCAGGTTTGAAACATGTGTCTGAGCGAAAGGCATGGCAGGAACGCCTCGACGCACAGGACAGTGAAGTGAGTAATCGCTTCACACGTGTCGTTTCTGGCGACCTGCCTACGCGTTTGGAGAAAGCGGTTCAGGAATATAAGCAAAGCCTTGCTGAGAACCCCAGCAAGCTCGCGACACGAAAGTCCTCTGAGGATGCGTTGAAGGCTATCGTCCCTACCGTACCAGAAATGATTGGCGGTTCCGCAGATTTGACCGGATCTAACAACACGCGCACCCCCGAACAGGAAGCTGTCAGTGCTGATAATTATGGTGGCAGCTTTATTCATTATGGCATTAGAGAGTTCGGCATGGCTGCTGCTATGAATGGCATGGCACTCCATGGCGGGTTTATTCCTTATTCCGGCACATTCCTTGTGTTTTCTGATTATTCCCGCCCTGCCTTGAGACTTGCCGCACTCATGGAACAGCGTGTTATCCATGTTTTGACACATGACTCCATCGGTCTTGGTGAAGACGGCCCCACGCACCAACCTGTCGAGCATCTCGCAGCCTTGCGGGCCATTCCTAATCTGCTGACCCTTCGTCCGGCAGATGCGACTGAAACGTTAGAATGCTGGCAGATTGCCTTGGAACAGTCACGCACACCATCAGCCATGGCCCTAACCCGTCAAGGACTACCCGCAGTAAGGCTTGAATATTCGGAGAAAAACCTATCTGCCAAAGGAGCTTACGAACTGGCCTCCGCAGATGGCGATGCTTTGGTTACACTTTTGGCAACAGGCTCAGAAGTTCATCTTGCTGTAGAGGCCAAACAACAGCTGGAAGCCGAAAATATCGGAACCCGAGTAATTTCAATGCCGTGTTTTGAACTTTTCGACAAACAAAAATCAAGTTACCGCGACGACGTATTGGGTAACACACCTGTACGCATCGCGATTGAAGCTGCAATCCGACAAGGCTGGGATGCCTATCTCAGACCTGGTGACGGCTTTATCGGCATGGAAAGCTTTGGCGCCAGCGCTCCGGCGGAAAGGCTATTCGAACATTTCGGAATCACTGTTGATACAATTGTAAAAAATGCTAAAGACAGGCTGGACACATAAAATTATCCTGAGGGGTTAGATGGTTACGAGGGTTGCAATTACCGGATTTGGGCGTATTGGTCGCCTGACACTCCGAGCTTTACTTGAAAGCAAAAGAAAAGACATAAAACTAGTCGCCTTAAACGCGACAGGTACGCCAGAAAGAGTTGCCCATCTATTTGAGTATGACTCAATTCACGGGCGTTATCAGGGCAAAATCACGACCACGCGTAACAGTATTAATTTTGGTAATGGTGCTGTTAAACTTGTCAATGCGCGCGACCCGAAAGACTTACCCTGGAAAGAACTCGACATTGATGTCGTCTTGGAATGTACGGGGGCATTCAACACTAAAGAGCAAAGCATGGCGCATATTGAAGCCGGCTGTAAGCGCGTCCTGATTAGTGCCCCCACCAAAACCGCAGACTTGACGGTTGTCTATGGCGTAAACCACACCAAACTTCGTAAAAAACATCAGGTTATTTCTAATGCCTCCTGCACAACAAATGCTTTGGCGCCACTCGTGGCTGTGCTGGATAAAAAAATCGGCATTGAAAATGGTTTTATGACAACCGTTCATGCGTATACGGGCGACCAACGACTGGTTGATAACCGTCATAGCGACCCACGCCGCGCTCGTGCTGCAGGACAATCCATGATACCAACTTCTACAGGAGCAGCAAAATCTCTGGGGATGGTTATACCAAATATGGAGGGGCGTCTTGGGGGCACTGCGATACGGGTGCCAACACCAAATGTCTCCTTGATCGATTTTGTTTTTAAAGCAAACAAAAAAACCACCATTGAAGCCGTAAACAAAATAATGATACAGGCCAGCAAAACCAATCTTAAAGGCATTATGGGAATCTGTGAATTACCCCTCGTGTCATGTGACTTTAATCACAACCCACATTCTTGCGTTTTTGACGTAACGCAAACCCAGCTCGTGGGGGAAGATCTCATGCGGGTACTGGCCTGGTATGACAATGAATGGGGCTTTTCAATGCGTATGCTTGATACTGCCGCAGCTATAGGAAAACTTGGATAACAGGATGACCACTGCCCGACCTTTGGATGACCTTCTGTCTCAATCGGATATTCAGGGTAAAAAGGTTTTTTTACGCGCAGATTTGAATGTCCCTGTTACACCACAAGGTACGATAAGAGACGCCACGCGGCTTGACCGCTTACTCCCGACAATACAAGAATTATCCGATGCCGGCGCTCGGGTCGGCATACTTTCTCATTTTGGCAGACCCAATGGCGAGAAAAATGCTGCCATGTCACTAAAGCCCATCGCGCAAACGCTATCGTCAATTTTGAATAAAGAAGTCAGTTTCTGCGCGGATTGTATCGGCCATCCTGCCATGACAGGTATGGATAATCTGGCAGCCGGTGAGTTGACAGTTCTTGAAAACACCCGCTTCCATCCTGGTGAAGAAGCTAATGACGAAGCTTTTATAAAATCTCTGTCCGCACCTGCTGATGCTTTTGTTAATGATGCTTTCTCTGCGGCTCACCGCGCTCATGCCTCAACAGAGGGTTTGGCACGCTTTTTACCGTCCTTCGCCGGACGATCTCTTCAAAAAGAACTTGAGGCTTTGGAGATAGTTCTAGCTCACCCAACGCGTCCGGTCATGGCCGTTGTCGGGGGGGCAAAAATCTCCACCAAACTTGATCTATTATTTAACCTTATCAGCAAAGTCGACACGCTCGTCATTGGCGGTGGCATGGCCAACACTTTTATGGCGGCCAAAGGTATCGCCATTGGACGGTCATTATGCGAAGAAAGCATGTTCGACAAGGTTCGGGATATTCTGCAAGCCGCACAAGATAGTAACTGCGAAATCTTATTACCCGAGGATGTTGTCTTGGCTGAAAACTTCGCTGACACGGATTCACCCGTGAGTTGTCAAGCAACAGAAGTACCCGAAGACATGATGATACTTGATGCCGGGCCTCTGGCAGTCAATAAAATAAAAGTGGCGATAGAACGATCAAAAACATTGGTCTGGAACGGGCCGCTAGGTGCTTTTGAGTTAACACCTTTTGATGAAGGTACAAAAATCGCAGCGCAATTTGCCGCGCAACAGACAATTGCTGGCAAGCTTGTATCTGTCGCGGGTGGTGGCGATACAGTTGCAGCACTTAACCATTCAGATGCCGCCGACGGGTTTACATATATTTCCACAGCCGGTGGCGCATTTCTTGAATGGCTGGAAGGAAAAACACTTCCGGCAATTGATACTTTACAGCATAATAGGCTTGATAAACGTTTAGGTTAGAGATGAATAAAAAGTCACTTGAAGAGATAGCTCAGAAAATGGTTGCAGACGGGAAGGGAATTCTCGCTGCGGATGAAAGCACCGGCACAATCAAAAAACGTTTTGATACGATTGCCCTTGAATCGACTGAAGATAACCGTCGTGATTATCGCGAAATGCTGTTCCGTTCGGATGAAGCGATGCAATCAGCCATTTCCGGCGTTATTCTTTATGATGAAACCATTCGCCAAAAAGCAGCAGACGGCACAACACTTGTCAGCTTGATTGAACGTGCAGGATCAATTCCTGGCATCAAAGTCGATGCCGGTGCCAAAGATATGGCAGGTCACCCGAACGAGAAAGTTACAGAAGGTTTGGACGGGCTACGCGAACGCCTTGAAGAATATTTCAAACTCGGCGCCCGTTTCGCCAAATGGCGCGCGGTCATCAATATCGGTGACGGCATACCAAGCCGTGCCTGCATAACAGCTAACACACACGCACTCGCCAGATATGCCGCGCTGTGTCAGGAAAACGGGATTGTCCCTATTGTCGAGCCGGAAGTGATTATGGACGCCCCACACACAGTCGAGACATGTTATGAGGTCACATCATCTGTTCTCACAGCTCTCTATGCTCAGCTTGATGAACAGAACGTGCATCTTGAAGGCTCCATCCTTAAACCCAATATGATTGTGTCCGGCACGGAATGCCCAACACAAGCAAGTGTTCAGCAAGTTGCTGAGATGACATTGGATTGTTTTAACAAATGTGTTCCTCAAGCTGTGCCAGGGATTGTTTTTCTCTCCGGCGGTCAGTCGGATGAGTTGGCAACAGCTCATCTCGATGCGATGAACAAAATGGGACCGCATAGATGGAAAATCAGTTTTTCCTATGGACGCGCACTTCAGGCCGCACCCCTTAAAACATGGGGCGGGAAACCTGAAAATATTATAGCCGCGCAAGCCGCTTTTACGCATCGCGCCGCAATGAATAAATTGGCAGCTTTAGGTGAATGGGATGCCAATCTTGAAAAAGGTTAAAACCTTTTCAAGATTTCACAGCACCAATTAAAAATTCTTTATTCCCTTTTGGCCCCTCAATGGGACTGTGCGTAATGCCTTTGACCGACCAGCCGGGTTGCGTCGCCAACCAGGTTTCAATTTTATCGCAAACTTGTTGATGCACGATCTCATCGCGGACAACCCCACCCTTACCAAGCGCAGCGCGCCCAGCTTCGAATTGGGGCTTGATAAGCGCTATCAACCAGCTGTCAGCTTTCGCCATGTCCAATACTGTCGGCAAAGCCAGTTCCAAAGAAATAAAACTGACATCGCAAACAATAGCAGTAACCTGAAATCCTGGTGGCAAATATTCTTGTGTGAAATGTCTGGCATTCACTTTTTCAAGCGAGGTGACCCGCGCATCATTCGCTAAATCAACATGTAATTGCCCATGCCCCACATCAACAGCCAGACAATGCGCCGCCCCCTGTTTTAATACAACATCGGTAAAGCCACCTGTCGATGCCCCAAGATCCACGACCATTCGGCCTGATACAGGGAAGTCAAAAACCTCAAGTCCGTGTGCGAGCTTCAACCCACCGCGCGAGACAAAATCATGGCTGTGCCCTGTTACAGTTATCGTGGCGTCTGGTTTTACTTTGCCAGCAACCTTGTCGACAACGCGCCCTTCAATCTGGACATATCCTTCTTTGATTGCTGCTTGAGCTTGTGACCGGCTATTGAAGTAACCCTGCTCAACAAGAAGCGCGTCAAGACGCATAGAGGATGAAAAAGTTTTGTGACCTGTCGCCCGGGCATCAGACATTAGGCGCGTTTTGGATTGAGATCGATAATTGTTTTTTCGCTGCGGCCAATAACCTCTTTGACTGCATCATAAATATTATCGCCATTAAGACCGGCTATGTCATACATCCGCTCTGGCGAGTCCTGATCGATAAAGATGTCCGGTAAAGTCAAGGTACGAACCTTAAGGCCGGCATCAAGCACACCCTCTTCTGCCAAGAAATGCAAAACATGTGCGCCAAAACCACCAAGGCCACCTTCTTCAACCGTGATAAGAATCTCATGCTCGCGCGCGAGTTGTAAAATCAACTCTTTATCGAGTGGTTTCATAAAGCGAGCATCCGCGACTGTAGTGCTATGACCTTCTTTATCGAGCCGGTCAGCAGCAAGACACGCTTCACCCAAGCGTGTGCCATAACTTAATATTGCAATCTGCTGACCTTCACGAACAATACGGCCTTTGCCAATTTCGAGCAGTTGCGGTTTTTCAGGCATTGCTATGCCTGTTGCCGACCCGCGCGGATATCGGAACGCCGACGGACGATCATTTATATGAACAGAAGTATGTACCATATTGACCAACTCAGCTTCATCGGCGGCGGCCATCAAAACGAAATCTGGTAAAGCGCCGAGATAAGCCATATCAAATGACCCTGCATGTGTCGGGCCATCAGCACCCACAAGTCCTGCACGGTCTATTGCAAACCGAACGGGTAATTTCTGAATAGCGACATCATGAACAATCTGGTCATAACCCCGCTGGAGAAAGGTTGAATAAATCGCCACAAAAGGCTTAAGCCCTTCCGTCGCCATACCTGCAGCAAATGTAACGGCATGCTGTTCGGCAATGCCAACATCAAAACACCTGTCCGGATAGATGTGGGCAAATTTATCTAATCCTGTACCGTCCGGCATCGCAGCGGTTACGGCCACAATATTATCGTCTGTTTCAGCTTCTTTAATCAGACTTTCCGCAAAGACAGACGTATAGCTTGGAATATTTGTGCTTGGCTTTGATTGTAGGCCGGTCACAATATCAAATTTTGAAACACCGTGATATTTGTCGGTGGCAGCTTCCGCAGGTGCGTAGCCATGGCCTTTTTGGGTAACGACATGTACCAGTATCGGCCCTTCTGAACTGTCCCTGACATTTTCAAGAACCGGCAAAAGATGATCAAGATTATGCCCATCAATCGGCCCGACATAATAAAACCCGATTTCCTCAAACAGAGTTCCACCCGTCCAAAAGCCACGTGTATATTCTTCCATTTTCCGGCTGGCTTCCTTGATTGATCGTGGCATTTTAGAAGCAATACCCTTAAGAGATTTTCTTAGCTTTCTATATCCACTTCCCGATAACAGCCGCGCCAAATAAGCGCTCATCGCCCCTACTGGTGGCGCAATCGACATATCATTATCATTAAGAATAACGATCAGACGCCCGTCCATAGCCCCGGCATTATTCATGGCTTCATAAGCCATACCGGCACTCATCGCACCGTCTCCAATAACCGCGACAACATTATTATCGGTTTCTTTAAGGTCCCGCGCCACCGCCATACCCAGCCCAGCAGATATGGACGTGGAACTATGCGCTGCTCCAAATGGGTCATAAGGACTTTCAGCGCGCTTCGTAAAACCTGAAAGGCCGCCACCTTGTCGCAATGTGCGAATACGATCTCGCCTACCGGTCAGAATTTTATGAGGATAGGCTTGATGCCCGACATCCCAAATTAATCGATCATCGGGGGTGTTAAAAACATAATGCAGCGCCACCGTCAACTCGACAACACCAAGCCCGGCACCAAGATGCCCCCCCGTTTCAGAAACAGCCGAAATGGTTTCCGCACGAAGTTCGTCAGCCAGTTGACTAAGCTGATCTTCGGATAAATTTCTAACTTCTTCGGGAAGTCGGATTTTATCTAGCAATGGTGTTTCGGGTTTCTTACTCACGTCTTTCGTTAACCAATATTAATGAGGGTCTAATGCCCTCTGATAATCACATAATGCGCAGCTTCCCGTAATGCATCAGCTTCGCTTCCAAAATTTTCAAGATGCCCTATGGCTTGTTCGACCAGAATACGCGCCTGATCTTTCGCCCGGTTAAGGCCAAGCAAAGAGACAAAAGTTACTTTACCAGACGCTTCGTCCTTACCGGGCGTTTTGCCGATGTCATCCTGACAAGCTTCGACATCTAGCAAATCATCAGCAATTTGGAAAGCTAAACCGATGTCATGAGCATAAGCAGTTAAGGCACTTCGGATGCTGTCAGGCACTTGCCCCATAATACATCCTGCATCTACGGAATACTCAATAAGTGCGCCTGTTTTCATTTTTTGAAGCCTCGTTAGTGCCCCAGCATCCAGTGCCAACCCGGGGCTCATCAAATCAAACATCTGACCTCCGACCATGCCGCGCGCACCGAGAGCTTTGGAGAAGCCAGAAATCAAGTCTAGCCGGACAGCTTTGCGCGGATGGGTTTGCTTATCTGCCATGATTTCAAAAGCAAAGGTCAACAAGGCATCCCCTGCAAGAATAGCCGTTGCCTCATCAAAAGCTTTATGGAGGCTCGGGCGACCACGGCGCATATCATCATCATCCATAGCTGGTAAATCGTCATGCACCAGTGAATAGGAGTGCGCGCATTCTATTGCCGTTGCCACTCTGGCATAGTGGGCTTCCTCAACATTAAATAATTTGGCTGTCTGGATACATAAAAAAGCGCGAAGTCGTTTGCCACCACCCATCAATGTGTATTTCATCGCCTCAATCACGCGTCCTTCGGGCGCATCAGGCACCACTAGGAATTCCCCAAGCTTTTGATCAATTAACCCGGAAGCATGTTTCAAGGCAGTCTCTAAATTCGGGGTGTTCATTATCAGCCTATATCTAGCGGCTCTGTTCCGGGGTCTTCGCCATCACCTGTGCCGGTAATTTTTTCAATTTTACTCTGTGCATCTTTAAGTTTGGTCTCGCAATGTAAGCGCAAAAGATTTCCACGCTGATAAATTTGTATAGACTCTTCAAGAGCCACATTCCCGCTTTCCAGGCTATCCACGATTTCTTCAAGAGCTTCGAGTGCTTGCTCAAAACTCATCTGGGAGATTTCTTTCTGCATTTCCTTTTGATCGGACATTTATTTATCCTGACTCAACTTGCTACAAATTTAAGCCTGCCATCTTCATCCAGTGATCTGTTTAAAAGGCCACGACGATACAGACAGTTTAAGTGCGCCATGCTCTCACTTATGGCCATAATAAACAAGCCTTTGTCTATAGGACGCTTAAACAGAATCGAAAAAAGTGCCGGATCAGCAGGGCTTCGCGGGGTTTCACAAGCCGCTAAAAGCTTTGCCAACCTTTTTTCATGCCCGTCTATTAGCGACTGCAAGCGATTATGGACACCATAAAAAGGTTCATTATGCGACGGTAAAACCAGCAAATCTTCAGGGAAAACAGATTTAAGTTTTTTGCAACTCTCAATCCAATCTTCAAGATTATTGGCATCCGGTTCATTCGGAAAGACACCAACATGAGAGGATATACGCGGTAAAATCTGATCGCCGGAAATTACGACTTTCAAAGACGGGCAGAAAAAACACGCATGCTCCGGAGAGTGCCCATTTCCTACAACGACTTTCCAAATGCGCCCATTAATCAATATCTCTTCATCATCACTTACACGATAGAAGTTTTGAGGCAGGTCATAAATCGCAGCGCCAAACATACCAAAACGCTTTTTATAGCCTTCAATAATCTCGTCAGGAACACCAACTTGATAGAGAAAATTCAGAGCTTCTTTCGGGGCTTCCTTGTCTGTATCAGCGGTAAGCACACGACAGGTCAGATATTCCAGTCGCGTCATAGAGAGCATGACACCGAATTTATCAACCATCCAACCTGCCAGACCAATATGGTCGGGGTGCATATGCGTCACAAGAATTTTACTGACGGGCTTGCCCTGAAATGTCTTGTCGAAAACATTTTCCCAAATTTCTTTGGTACGGTCATTATTCAGTCCCGTATCAACAATGACCCAAGAGTCACCATCTTCCAACAGCCAAACATTTATATGATCCAGTGTCTCAAACAGAGGTAGACGCAACCAGTGAACGCCCTCTGCTACCTCACGAATTTCAGCGGGTTCTGGTTTATCATCAAATAAATAGGTCAGGCCGTGAGCGTTCTCTACAACCGTTTTTTGTTCTTCCATTTCATCATCCTTGGAGGTGAAGGGTCGATTGCCCAAATCAGCAAACTTATATAGCATATATCATCTGAGTAAACAAAAGGGCGCCGAATGGCAGAGAAAAAAACAGCTAAATCACAAACTAAAACACCCGCGAAAAAACCGGTTACAAAAAAAGTGCGCCAAACAGGTAAAACAAAAGTTAGAAAACCAAAAAAAGGGTTGAACAGGCGCACAGCGCTTATTACGGGTGCTTCGGCAGGTATCGGACATGACTATGCTACTCTGCTTGCTGAACAAGGTTTTGATTTGGTCATTACGGCCCGCCGCAAGGACAGATTGCAATCTCTGGCAGACAGGCTAGAAGCGGCTTATAATGTGGATGTTCATATTTTTCCAGAAGACCTGAGCGAACCACGCGCCCCAAAACAACTCATGGAAAAAATTACCAAAGAGGGTCTGAGCATTGATTTTCTGGTCAATAATGCCGGTTATACAGTTCCTGGCAATTTTGACATGGCAAAATGGCAATCGCATGCAGATATGCTTCAGACCATGCTCACCACACCGACAGAACTCTGTCACCTACTCAGTATCGGCATGGCAGAACGCGGTTATGGGCGGATTGTGAACATCGCATCCGTAGCAGGTCTTTTGCCCGGTACGCCCGGCGGTACGCTTTATGGTCCGGTAAAAAGCTATCTGATTAAATTTTCACAGGCATTGTCAGCCGAATATCATGATCAAGGTATTCATGTTCAGGCGCTTTGCCCTGGTTTTGTTTTAAGCGAATTCCACGATATTGCGGGTAATCGTGAACAAATGAACCGCCTCCCAAAATTTATGTGGCTGAACGGGCCGGATGTGTGCCTCAAGAGCTATGAGTCCGTAATGGAAAATAAAGGCCCAATAGTTGTAAATGGTCTGTTTTATAAAATTCTGGCTACCATTGTGAAAATTTTGCCATCAAATCTGGCAACTAAATTTCTGTCTTTGCATAATCGAAACGCAAAACCCCTTGCGCGTGATATCCGCGACTCGGCATCACAATCTGATAAGGCCCGTTAATCGGCATGAGCGTGTTTCCGGCAAATGCAGAAAATATCGAAAGGCTTGCCAATGTCATTGGCACGGGGGAGGCAGTCGCATTTCCGACAGAAACGGTTTACGGCCTGGGTGTAGATGCACGTAATGACGAGGCTGTCGCCAAGGTTTTTGAGATTAAGGGCCGACCACAATTTAACCCTCTTATTATTCATGTCCGTAATCTTGCCCAAGCTGAGACACTTGGCGTTTTCTCTCCTCTTGCTAAATCACTTGCCACCGCGCATTGGCCCGGCGCATTGACACTTGTTGTTCCCCGCAAACCGAATAGCAACAGTGGAAGCCAAGTCAGCTTGCTGGCCTCTGCAGGATTATCGAGCTTAGCGCTAAGAGTCCCAGCGCATCCAATTGCTCAAGCATTACTAATAGCAACTCAATGCCCTATTGCAGCACCCAGCGCCAATAAATCCGGCCATCTCAGCCCAACACAGGCTGTTCATGTGACCAAAGATTTTCCCGACCTGCCCACGCTGGACGGTGGCGCTTGTACCAAAGGACTGGAGTCAACAATTATCGGTTGTCTGGAAGACGAACCTGTTCTGCTTAGGCGTGGCAGTCTTAACACCAACGAGCTTGAAGAAACGCTGGGCTTTCAACTGACCTATTTGCCTGAAAATGACACCCAGACGGCACAACTTACACCGGGACGGCTCGCACGGCATTATGCCCCTCAGGCTGGTCTGCGCCTTAACGCCCAAACCGTCGAACCGGGCGAGGCGTTACTCGCTTTTGGAAATGACATACCTTTTCATGAAAGCCACTGCCTTAACCTCAGCCCCGCGCGTAATCTAACAGAAGCGGCGGCAAATCTTTTCAGCTTTTTACATGAGCTGGATAGCAGAGCTGACCGGATTGCTGTGATGCCAATACCTGAAGAGGGGTTGGGCGCAGCAATAAATGACAGGCTGAAAAGAGCTGCCGCATCAAAATAAATCAAATTGCGCGTTTTGCTGGTCTTTGTTTTCTATCTCCGGCACGGCGGCTAATAAATCCGGGGCATTATTGGCAACCTTATTGACGGCATCTGACACCGGATAGAATTTAAAATCTTTCTCAGGCGCAGGTACAAGCAATGGCAGTAAGCTCTCGGATTTGACATCAGGTGTATCCAACCATTCAGCCCAATGTGTAGCCTCCAAAATCACCGGCATTCTATGATGTATTGGGGTTAATGTTTCATTGGCGGCAACAGTCAAAATGGCACATGTTTCGATTTCGCTGCCATCTGCGCCCTGCCAAAACTCCCAGATGCCCGCCATCATGAAAGGCGACTCATCCTGCCGCCGAATACAATAAGGCTGGTTTTTAGCTTTACTACTTCTTTTCCATTCATAAAACGCATCGGCAGGAAACAGGCATCGCCGTGACTTGAAAGCTGATTTAAAAAAAGGTTTCTCGGTAACGGTTTCACTTCGGGCATTGATTTGCGGACGGCTGGACATTTCGGTAATTTTTTCGGCCTTCATCCAACCCGGGACCAGCCCCCATTGAAGGCGCGCACATTCATATTGCCCCGCCCCGCTTATCACCGCTGAGTCGCGAATAATCGGCACTGGATGACTAGGCGCGATATTGTAGGAAGCCGGAAAATTCGGGGAATTTGCAAATGGCAGAAGCCGTTTTAACCCCTCTGGCGGAGTCTCCAGCGCATAGCGACCACACATCAGCGACTACCTCCGTTGGATTCAAGACGGATAAAATGACCGGGCTTAATTCCAAGTACTGCAGACTGACCGGCATTAATTTCTAATACATAAGCAACAGGCTTTTGTGAGCGCGTGCGTTCCTGCGACAGAGTATCTTCTCGCGTTACAATGCTCTCAATTTCCCCATTCAGGCGAATGAAAATCATATCTAATGGAACAAATGTATTGTGCATCCAAAAAGTTGCAATACGTGGCGCCCCCATGACAAATAACATGCCCTGATCCACCGGCAAAGATGTACGGTACATCAAACCGCGAGACATTTTTTCGGATGTGTCAGCAAGCTCAACTTTAAAATCGGCAATTTTCTGCTTGGTTTCTGACTCAATGGTCAGCGTCAGTAATTTCTCCGACTGCGCGGCAGCCTCAATAGACGACAAAGAAATCAGACAGGTCAGAAGAAACAGCCAGCGCATGGCTTATCCTTAAAGGTTGAACACTATGGGACGCCCGGTTGATGGCGTCACGAGTTCAGCCTCCCACATGACGCGCTTGCCACGCACCATTGTGCCAACGGGCCATCCTTTAATTTCGTCACCCGTGAAGGGTGACCAGCCACATTTACTTTCGAGCCAGCCCTCATCTATAATTTGTTTTTTGTTCAAATCTACAAATGTCAAATCAGCATCATTGCCCAGCTTCACCTCACCTTTCGAGGCAAAACCGAACAGCTTATGCGCATTATAGCTGGTTAGTTCCACCAGCCTTTGCAGACTCAGCTTGCCCTCCGCCATATGGTTAAGCATGAGTGGCAAAAGTGTCTGCACCCCCGGCATACCGGAAGGCGAATGGGGATAGGCAGATTGTTTCTCTTCAAGTGTGTGGGGCGCATGGTCTGACCCGACAACATCAACAATACCTTGCTCCAATGCTTTCCAGAGCGCTGCACGGTGGCGTTTCTCACGGATGGGGGGATTCATCTGGGCAAATGTGCCCAATCTTTGATAACAGTCCGGTGCTGCTAGAGTTAGATGCTGAGGTGTGACTTCTACCGAAGCAATATCCCTATTGGCTGCAAGGATCATCATTTCTTCTTCTGTCGTGATATGCAGCACATGAATTTGTTTTCCAGCATTTCGCGCCAGATTAATCAACCGTCGGGTGGAGGAAACAGCAGTTTCTACATCGCGCCAGACAGGGTGCGTTTCAACCTTGCCGAGTTGAGCCTCTGCACGCCGTTCGCGCAAGCGGAACTCATCTTCGCTATGAAAGGCTGCGCGTCTTTTAATGGCCTTCAGGATACGCCCGACCCCATCATCATCGGCAACAAGCAAATTACCTGTAGACGATCCCATAAAGACTTTAACACCGCACACACCGGGAAGTTTTTCTAAGTCCGGCAGCGTCTCGGCATTATCAGGGGTGCCGCCAACATAAAAAGCAAAATCGCAATGCATCCGATCTTGACCAATAGCAACTTTTCCAGCAACGGCTTCTGCTGTTGTTGTCGGTGGCTTCGTGTTTGGCATTTCAAAAACCGCTGTAACCCCGCCCATAACAGCAGCCCTGGAACCGGACTCTAAATCCTCTTTTGCGCCCAGTCCTGGTTCACGGAAATGAACCTGTGTGTCGATCACACCGGGAAGAATGGTCAAACCGGTTGCATCAATCACCTCATCCGCAAGTTCACCCACCTCAGAGTCAGAAAAACGATCCAAGGCCGCGAATTGACCATCTTTGATAGCAATATCAACAGGCTCTGCGCCTTCATGCGTCGCTAAAGTGCCACCTTTAATTAAGCTGTCATAATTTTTGCTCATACGCGTTATTTCTTTCTTTTTTCAATTTGGAGAGTCGAACTGGTAAAGCTGTTTCATCATATTATATGCTACAATTAGCGTGGAAATTTATCCAGCCTTGTTCGCTGACCAGTGCTTTTTTTCGACTCGCAATTCACGACAAGCAATACATATAAGATGCCAAAAGGGAGTTAGGGCATGACATTATACCGACTGGAGATAACAGACCGTAGTGCCCTACAAGTTTGTGGGCCGGAGTCAGAAACATTCCTCCAGAGTATTCTATCCAATGACATGACCGGATTAACCCCGGGTCAGCCCGTTTTTTCACTCCTTCTGACACCTCAAGGAAAAGTGGTATTTGACCTCATCATCTGGCGGATGGAAGACGGATATATAATTGAGGTAGAAAAATCACGCAGTATAGAGTTAGAAAAAAAGTTCAAACTTTATAAGTTGCGGGCGGATGTCGATATTTCTCTCAAGGACCTCTCAGTCACTTGTTTATGGGGGGATATCCCAGAATCTTTAGCTAAAGACCTCCCCTTTGATCCGAGACATAAAGGATTGGGTTTGCGTGTCCCCGATTTGGATATATTCGCTTCTTTGAATTTTGATGATGTTTCAGAAACTGCAACCGAAGGAATGTATAAAAAACATCGCATTGCACATAAAGTTCCTCAAGGCTCCGATGAAATTCCGCAAGATCAGGCTTTCCCGCTTGAATATGGTCTGCATGAACTGACAGCTATTGATTTCCAAAAAGGCTGTTATGTCGGTCAGGAAGTCACCTCCCGCACCTATCGCAGAGGGAAAATCCGCAAGTCGCTTTATAGATGCGCGGCACAAGACATTTTTTCCTGTCAGGATAAAATAATGGTTGGCGAACGTCAGGTTGGTGAAATAAGTGCATGGCAAGATGATGAAGGGCTTGCGCTGTTGCGGGATGACTGTCTGGAAGAAAACCTTACCGTCAATAACGTCAAATTACAGCTTATGGAAAGGCAAGATTAATGGCCTGCACTTGGCCTGGAAGAGATATTCAACATCTCGCCTATCACGATACGGAATGGGGTGTGCCGGAATTTGACTCACGCGCTCTGTTCGAAAAACTTATATTAGATGGCTTTCAAGCCGGACTCTCATGGATAACAATTTTGCGCAAACGCGATAACTTTCGCGCGGCTTTTGATGGTTTCGAGCCGGAAATCATCGCCCATTACACAGAGAAAGATATCCAACGATGCCTCAATGATGCGGGCATTATTCGCCATCGCGGTAAAATTGAGGCCACAATTGGAAACGCCCAAGCTTTTTTAAACCTCCGCAATGCCGGACAGGAATTTAATGATTTCTGTTGGCGATTTGTCGATGGAAAACCAGTCATCAACACCTTTCAGACAACACAGGAAATCCCGACGCAGAATGATGTCAGCCGAAACCTTTCAAAGGCACTAAAACAAGCAGGGTTTAAATTTTGTGGCCCAGTGATTGTCTACGCATTCATGCAAGCCGTCGGTATGGTGAATGACCACCTTGTCGATTGCCCCCAATATGAAAAATGTAAGAATCTCGCTGAAAATTTATAAAACCGATTAGATTTGCTGGTCAATTTTTACGGCGCTCTTTATGATATGTTCATTGCGGAGGGTTTATTGTGCAAACAGTAATGAGTGGTACAGGAATTTTTGTTCCTGAAGAACAGGTTAGTAATGACGAACTGGTTATTGCGTTTAACCAATATGTCGATAATTTTAACGTCGCACATGCCGCCGATATTGAGTCCGGTAAGATTGCGGCACGTGAACATTCTAGCAGTGATTTCATCTTCAAAGCATCGGGGATTGAGAGACGTTATGTCGTGAATAAATCGGGCCTTATTGACCCGGATATTCTAGCACCGGTTCTTTCTGAAAGAACGAATGATGAAATTTCTATTTTAGCCGAGATTGGCGTCAAAGCAGCTGAAAAAGCCCTTGACGATGCACGCCTGACTGCCGACGATATTGACGCTGTGATTGTTGCCTGTTCGAACATGCAACGCGCCTATCCGGCTATGGCAATTGAAATTCAAAAATTTCTCGGTATTAACGGTTTTGCATTCGATATGAATGTCGCCTGCTCATCTGCGACTTTTGGGATTAATGTCGCGTCTGATATGATTAAAGCCTGTAGCGCCAAGCGTGTCTTAATGGTTAATCCTGAAATATGCTCAGGTCATTTGAATTTCCGAGACAGAGACAGCCATTTCATTTTTGGGGATGTTGCAACAGCCGTGATTATCGAAGCTCAGGACACCTGCCAATCTGATGAATCTTTCGAGATTATCGGCACAAAATTATTTACCCAATTTTCAAATAATATAAGAAATAATTTCGGTTTCCTGAATCGCACTGCTCCGGAAGGTATTGGCGCAACAGATAAATTATTCGTTCAGGACGGACGGCGAGTCTTTAAAGAAGTTCTCCCACTGGTAGTCAATTTAATAGAAACGCACATAACGGAAACTGGACTAAACCTTGCGGACATTCGTCGTCTTTGGTTGCATCAAGCCAATAAAAATATGAATGACTATATTGGTAAAAAGATTTTCGGACGTGACCCCGCACCGGAAGAACAACCCAATGTGCTGCAGGATTTTGCAAATACCAGTTCAGCTGGATCGATGATTTGCTTTCATAAGCATCACGACAATTTACAATCCCAAGACATGGGTGTGATTTGTAGTTTTGGCGCCGGCTATTCCGCAGGCTCTATTATTGTCAAAAAATCTTAAAAATAAAATCTAGCTGAAACATTTCCCGCAGTCCTGTAAAATGCGGATGTCATGGATAAAAACCACACTGCCTCAGTTTTGATTGATTTGAGCGCCGCCATTGTCAGTGTGCGCGGTGACCAACCCGTATGCCTGACCGTGCCGGATGTTTCTGAATATAAAACACCTGGCCTACCATTTGGCCCATTTTATCCTGACCGTCACCGCACAATGGAAATTGGACTCAGGCAATGGGTCATTGAACAAACAGCGCTAGATATTGGCTATGTCGAACAGCTTTATACATTTGGTGATAGAGGGCGACGATCTGAGGGCGCAGATAATAAGAAAGAAAACGAACACATTGTTTCGGTCGGCTATCTTGCTTTGAGTAAACAATGCCCACAACCCGATCAATGGAGTGAATGGTATAAACATTTTCCATGGGAGGACTGGCGAGAGGGGCGACCAAATATCTTAAATCAGCAAATCATTCCTTATCTGGAAGCTTGGGCTGGCTCTGACGAATTACGTCGCCTTCGCCTACAGCAGGCTTTTGGGGTTCCTAACAAAGCATGGAATGATGAGTTTGTCCTCGATAGATATGAATTAATGTATGAGGCCGGACTGGTTTGGGAAGCCTATGCGGATGGAAGACAAAAAGAAAAAATATCAGCGCAAAACGGTATTGCCATGCAGTTGGATCATCGCCGGATACTTGCGACAGCAATGAGTCGTCTTCGCGCTAAATTGAAATACCGACCAGTTGTTTTTGAACTCATGCCTTCCGCCTTTACTCTGACACATGTTCAAAAAACGACGGAAGCCATATTGGGCGCCGTATTACATAAGCAAAATTTCCGACGTCAATTAGCCAAAAATGAACTGGTTGAACCAACCGGTAAAATGTCAAAAGCGCGCGGTAGACCTGCAGAACTTTTTAAATTCAAGCACGATGAAAGCCAGAGCACGAACTTACCGGGACTCAGAATACCGCTCGGCAAATCCAGAAACTTCTAAAGAGCAAAAAACCCTTAAAATACTTGCCAAAACCCTTTTTATAGCCATATATTATGGTGTTAATTATACTCAATTTGAGCATAATAGAGTTTCAGGTGAGTTATGTCAGATGTGACCTCAAATACAATGCCCCCATCATCTCCTGTTTTACCGGGACAACAGGCACAGGCAATTTTATCCGATATGGATATTTCCTTCACGCCGGCACTGGAAAAGGAGATGTCACCTCTTTATGACCGGATCAGTTCAGTTGTGCCTGAAATTGAATGGCCTTTCTTCGCGCCCTATGTCAAAGCCATCAACGAATTAAAACGCGAGAAAAATGCTGTCATCCTCGCGCATAATTACCAGACGCCAGAGATTTTTCACTGCGTCGCAGATGTTGTTGGCGATAGCCTCCAATTGGCGCGTGAGGCAGCACAGGCAAAGGGTGACATGATTGTTCAATGCGGCGTGCATTTTATGGCTGAAACGTCCAAATTGCTGAATCCCGATAAAAAAGTGCTTATCCCAGATATGGGTGCTGGATGCTCCCTTGCAGAGAGTATTACCGGTGCAGATGTCAAAGCCCTTCGTCAGGCTTATCCCGGTGTGCCAGTTGTCACCTATGTGAACACCTCAGCTGATGTGAAAGCCGAGAGTGATATCTGCTGCACCTCATCTAATGCTGTCGCTATCGTCGAGGCCATGGCGAAAGAATTTAACAGCAACAAGGTTTTGTGTATTCCTGACGAGTTTCTGGCGCAAAATATCGCACGCGAAACCGATATAGAGGTTATTGCCTGGAAAGGCCGTTGCGAAGTACATGAGCAATTCAGTGCCGATGAAATCAGACAATATCGCGCGGATGATCCGGGACTGGTCATTATCGCACACCCTGAATGCCCGCCTGAAGTGGTCGATGAAAGTGACTTTTCAGGTTCAACCTCTGGCATGATTAAATGGGTGCAAGACAATCAACCCGAGCGTGTTTTGATGGTGACGGAATGTTCCATGAGCGACAATGTTGCTGTTGAGAACCCAAATGTAAATTTTGTCAGACCCTGCAACCTTTGCCCCCATATGAAGCAAATTACATTGCCCAAAGTTCTCGAGGCGCTGGTCTTTGACCGCCAAGAGGTGTTGGTTGATGCTGATGTCGCCGCCGATGCACGACTTGCTGTTCAGCGCATGATTGACATTAACAATTAATCGTGATGACCCCTGCAAATATCATTGATGCGGGTGATGTGCTGGTCGTTGGCGCTGGGCTTGCAGGCTTATATACGGCCCTGAAACTCAGCCACCGACCAGTCACGCTTATTGCATCTGCGGGAACCCACAAAGGGTCATCAAGTTTCTGGGCTCAAGGCGGCATCGCCGCAGCGATTGGCGCAGATGACAGCCCTGACTTGCATACCGAGGACACGATAAGAGCCGGGGATGGTCTCGTGGACGAAACAATTGCCGCCCTACTCGCACATAATGCCGCCGACAGGTTACAAGATTTGGTAGATTTCGGTGTTCCATTTAACAAAGATCTAAATGGTGGCTTGGCCTTAGGACGCGAAGCCGCCCATCAACGCAACCGCATTGCCGGTGTCAGTGGGGACCGCGCCGGACGAGAGATTATGAAATGCCTCGGGCGATTGGCAGAAAGTTCACCCTCCATTAATATGCTTAACGGCTTTAGCGCTTATGAACTTGCGATTGAAGACGGGCGCGTGGTTGGTGTTTTTGCTGATACCGGAAAGCATCCGTTCGGCACGACGCTTATTAAAGCCCGCGCCGTTATTTTAGCCTGTGGCGGTAGCGGCTATCTTTACGCCACCACAACTAACCCTCAATTTGCAAATGGTGCCGCCCTTGCAATGGCGGCGCGCGCGGGAGCGAGTATTGCAGACCCCGAATTTGTGCAATTCCATCCCACCGCCATTCACGGCATGGGAGACCCTGCCCCACTTGCTACAGAAGCCTTGCGCGGCGTCGGCGCGAGACTTATCAACGCAAGAGGCGAGGCCTTTATGTCCGCATATCACGATGATGCAGAAATGGCACCCAGAGATATTGTGGCACGTGCCGTATTTGATGAAATTCAAAAATCGGGGTCCGTCGGACTGGATTTACGCGGTCAAATTGCCGAAACACTCGATGAAAAATTCCCAACCGTCGCCGATTATTGCAAAAAAGGCGGCGTTGACCCGCGCGTGTCACCTATTCCTGTAGCCCCTGCTGCGCATTATCATATGGGTGGTATTAAGGTTGATCAAAACGGGCGCACCAGCCTGCCCGGGCTTTGGGCATGTGGAGAATGCGCCTCTACTGGCGCGCATGGCGCAAATAGGCTCGCGAGTAATTCGCTTCTCGAAGCACTGGTTTTTGGCGCTCGTATTGCCGAGCATATTGATTTCACTGTACCGATTCGTGCGGCTTCATCACCACAACCCCCCATGCTGGCACCGACCACAACCATCCAACAAGTAATGCCTGCTATGCAAAAACTACGCGATTGTATGGCACGTCATGTTGGCGTGGTGCGCACACGCGAAGGCCTTGAAGAAGCCTTTGTGCAACTCTTTCGGTTGGAGCGCATTGCCTCTGATACGCCGGATTTGTCCAATATGGTTGTGACAGCACTTATGATAACTGCCGCCGCCTATGAGCGCGAGGAAAGCCGTGGCAGTCATTTTAGATCTGATTATCCAAACAAACATGCTATCACGGAAAGAAGTACCCTGACACTAGATGACGCCCGAGCGATTGCATCTCAGGCATGTACTATTGATCATGATGCCGAACAGCACCAAAAGGAAACAGGCACTGGTCAGCTGATGGCTTAAGCTTCAAACTAAAGAGACAATCATGCCAAACACCGCACCCATTCCCAAAAGCCTATGCCATTCTGCTGTGTCGCTTGCGCTTGCGGAAGATTTAGGGCGCGCCGGAGATATTACCTCTCTTAGCGTTATTCCCGAAAACGCACCTGCCAAAGCTTCTATCGTCAGCCGCGAAGCAGGTGTTTTGGCTGGGCTTGACTTGGCGATTGAAGCTTTTTTGCAAAACGACCCGACCGCCAATTTCACCAATGCCGTTTCGGATGGCGCTCATGTCTCCCCTGGAGATACTGTGTTAACCATAGAAGCTCAGGCAAGAGGCCTACTGGCAGGCGAACGTGTTGCACTGAATTTTGTCAGTCACCTCTCTGGTATAGCCAGTCATACCGCAGCTTTTGTGGCTGCGATTTCCGGCACAAATGCGCGAATTACCTGTACCCGCAAAACCACACCCGGCCTGAGGGCATTGGAAAAATATGCTGTACGAACAGGCGGGGGGTTTAATCATCGCTTCGGGCTGGATGATGCTATCCTTATCAAAGACAATCACATTGTCGTTGCCGGAAGTGTGACCGCCGCACTAAAAGCAGCTAAAGAAAATGCAGGACACATGGTGACAATAGAAATTGAAATCGACACACTGGAACAACTTGACGAAGCCTTGCAAGAAGGGACAGATGTTGTATTGCTCGATAATATGTCACCGGACTTACTGAATAAAGCCGTCGCTATGGTGAATGGTAAAGCGACAACAGAAGCCTCAGGTCGTGTCAGCCTTGAGACCGTTGCTGAAATCGCCCGGACAGGTGTCGATTATATTTCTGTTGGAAAGATTACACATTCCTCCCCAACCATGGATTTTGGGCTGGATATAGAAATTTTTAGTTAAAATCTGAAAATTAATTAAGACGATAAACCCGGTCGCTTGCGCGGTGTAGGTGCAGTGCCACCCGGTTCCTCACGATAAAAAATATGCCGCCCGATTTTGCGGATGGGTGTCAGGGATGACGACCAATGGGGTACGACATAATCGGCATGATAATGTGTTGCCGTGCCAACTATTGGCGAGACTGTTTGCGAGGCAACACCACGGGTTAGTAACTTTCCAGAGAGTTTATAAACGGCTTGCCATGAATCTTTATCATAAGGGCGGTCGGAGACACCGTCACATGCAAAGGAAAATTGGCAACGATGGCGGCGATACTCACCCTGAAAAACAACATCACAAATCCGGCCGGGATATCTTTTATCCCTCACGCGATTAATGACGACCTGCCCCACAGCTTCCCAGCCTTCAACAGGTTCACCTCTGGCTTCAAAATAAATTGCCTGAGCAAGACAATGTTGCGCCTCTTCAAGTGTCTCATGGTCAGGGTTTTCTGAAGCTGTGTTATAGAGACTTTCAACCCGTGCCATGCGAATTTTACCATCAATATTTTCAGGTAAATAAAGCGGAACAGTCGCCACACGCGCAATTTCATAATCCGACCCAGCAGTCATATCCATATCAGGTGATACAGCCAGATAGATGCGATATCCAACCAACCCAATATTCGCAATAATCATAGCAAGACAAACGTGTCCAAAAAGACGCCACCTGGAACGATAAAGAGATTTATCAAGTTCTAGCCATTGAATAAGTGCCCGCATTCCATTCCACCTAATCAGCAATTAAGACCGAGTTATTAATTACGTTGTTTATCGAAAATTAGATGTTGATTATACAATTTCGCAGTTTTGATTCGATACAAAATAGTGTGAGTAAAATGTGACAATCGCGTGAGGGATATTATTTCGCCAAATAATCCTGGAAAAAACAAAAAATCACTAAAACGACTAAATTTTTCGTTTTTTTGATGTTTTTTACGCCTTTTTATGCGTTTTTAGACATTTTTTAGAGTTTTAGGCTTACTTACGTATCTTCAAATAAGACTGTGCAGCCGCAAGTCGAGCTATGGGAACCCGGTAGGGCGAGCAAGAAACATAATCAAGGCCGGTTTTTTCACAAAAAGCGATAGAAGCTGGATCGCCGCCATGCTCTCCACAAATACCCAATTTTAGGTCTTTACGCGCTGAACGCCCGCGTTCTGCAGCCAGTTGAACCAATTCTCCCACACCGTCTTGATCAAGGCTGACAAAAGGATCGTATTCAAAAAGCCCTCTCGACAAGTATGGCTCCATAAATGATGCTGCATCATCCCGACTGATGCCGAAAGTAGTTTGAGTTAAATCATTTGTTCCAAATGAGAAGAATTTAGCCGTTTTAGCAATATCTCCAGCCCGTAATGCCGCACGCGGCAATTCTATCATGGTGCCGATAAGATAATCCAGTTCTGCGCTTTTTTCCTGCATAACATCTTGTGCGATTTTCTCAATGCGATCCGCCAACTCTTTTAATTCGCTGTGATCAGCTACAAGAGGAATCATCACTTCCGGCACCACCGTCGAACCGGTTGTTTTAGCCACATTAATCGCGGCTTCAAAAATAGCACGTGCCTGCATCTCATAAATTTCAGGATAGGTCAGTCCCATGCGACAACCCCGATGACCCAGCATCGGATTTACTTCTTCCAGTTCCCGAATACGACGTTTGAGTTTGTCCTGCGTCATGCCAATCGCCTCAGCTACCTGCAGCACATCTTCCTCATGTTGGGGCAAAAATTCGTGTAACGGTGGATCGAGCAATCTGATTGTCACCGGCATGCCGGACATAATGGTAAACAATTCAGTAAAATCATCGCGCTGCATCGGCAAGATACGCTCAAGCGGATTAGCTCGGTCATCGGGATTTTCGGCAAGTATCATTTCCCGCACCGCCATAATTCTATTGGCATCAAAGAACATATGCTCAGTCCGGCATAGTCCTATACCTTCTGCCCCAAACTTAACAGCTGTCGCCGCATCAGCGGGTGTCTCAGCATTTGTACGAACCCGCATACGACGTATCTCATCTGCCCAAGCAATTAGTTTCGCAAAATCACCTGAAAGTTCCGGCTGACGAGTTGGTACTTCCCCCGCCATGACTCGGCCCGTACTACCATCCAGCGTGATGGTTTCCCCAGCTTTCACCGTAACCCCGGCGACTTGGAAATCTTGTTTATCGTAATCAATCCGCACACTGCCTGCACCGGATACACAGGGTCGTCCCATACCACGCGCAACTACGGCGGCATGACTTGTCATCCCACCTCTGGATGTCAAAATTCCCTCAGCAGCATGCATGCCATGAATATCTTCCGGGCTGGTTTCCATCCGCACCAGAATGACCTTTCGCCCATCGGCTTTAGCTTTTTCTGCTTCATCTGCACTAAAGACGACCGCACCACTTGCCGCCCCCGGAGAAGCCGGCAGGCCAGTTGCGATAATGTCGAATTGAGCATCGGGATCAAGCATCGGATGCAGTAACTGATCCAATGACATCGGGTCAATGCGCAACACTGCCTCATCTTTAGTAATGAGACCTTCCGCAACCATATCAACAGCAATTTTCAACGCCGCCGCAGTGGTACGTTTCCCGGCACGTGTTTGTAGCATCCATAATTTGCCGTCCTGAACGGTAAATTCAATATCCTGCATATCGCGGTAGTGATTTTCGAGCTTGAGGTTCACATCAACCAGCTGGCCAAAAACCTCCGGCATGACCTCTTCCATGGAAGGCATATCACTGAGAGCCTCTTCGCGCGCAATTTTGGTAAGGTTTTGCGGAGTGCGGATACCCGCGACAACATCTTCGCCTTGGGCGTTAACCAAAAATTCACCGTAAAGAGCATTTTCCCCTGTTGATGGATTACGCGTAAAGGCAACGCCCGTTGCCGAAGTTGGCCCAAGATTACCGAATACCATAGCTTGCACATTGACAGCCGTACCCCAACTTTCAGGGATATTATTCAAGCGCCGATAGGTTTCGGCCCGTGCATTTCGCCATGATCCAAAAACAGCCCCAACAGCCCCCCAAAGCTGTTCCATCACATCTTGAGGGAAGTCGTCGCCATAAACTTCATTTACGCGTTGCTTGTAAACAGTAACAATATGTTGCCAGTCCTCAGCAGTTAAATCGGTGTCAACATAATGGCCTTGTTGCATTTTATAGTCATCGAGGATTTCCTCGAAATTATCATGACTTACACCTAACACCACGTCGGAATACATCTGAATAAAACGGCGATAGCTGTCCCAAGCAAACCTCTCATCCCCGGCACGCTTCGCAAGTCCAGTAACCGTTTCATCATTCATACCAAGATTAAGAACCGTGTCCATCATACCCGGCATGGAAGCGCGCGCACCAGAACGAACGGAAACAAGCAGAGGGTTTTCAGGATTACCAAAATCACTGCCAACCGCCTTACTGATTGCCTCAAGCGCATCATTCAACTGGCTATCCAACCCGTCAGGATAGTTGCGGTCATTATCGTAAAAAGCGGAGCATACTTCAGTGGTAATCGTCAGGCCAGGAGGTACAGGCAAACCGAGGCGACACATTTCTGCCAGATTGGCGCCCTTGCCACCCAGCAAATTTTTCATATTTGCAGATCCTTCGGCAGAGCCATCCCCAAAACTATAAACCCATTTGGTATCCGACATCACAGCACCTAAGACCCTTAAAAAAGCATCTACTCGATTAAACTAAAATCAGCAGCGCTATCCATAGCAATAATGAGTTTGTTTATCAAAGCCAGGCGATTCTGGCGAATTTTTTCATTTTCATCCTGCACAAGTACATGATCGAAAAAGATATCAACAGGTTCACGAAGAGCCGCAAGGCTTTCAAGATTGTTTGTATAATCATCGACGGAAACGATCTCAGCCATCTGCAGGCTGTTCAACGCCGCGAAGAAAACTTTTTCTGCATCACTCACGAAAAGTGACTCGTCAATCCGTGCGATATCAGCAGGTGATTTTTTAAGAATACCGCGCACACGTCGATAGGCCGCCAGCAAATTCGTGCCATTTTCGGAGGCCAGGAATTTTTTTAGCGCCTCCGCCATAAGCGACAATACATATATATCGTCCCGATAAGCCTGCACTGAAACTGCAAGCACTGAGTCGACAATATCGGGGCGAATGTCTTTTTTATCGCGAAGATAAATTTTCAAACGTTCAATGTAGAACAGCCGTAGTTTTTCTGCTGCTGAACTATTTTCCAATGACGCCGGATAATTCTGCATGGCGGCATTAATAAATCCGTCAAGATTAAGCCGCCGTCCCCCTTCAATGAGCATCCGGATAATACCTAAAGACGCGCGCCTCAGAGCATACGGGTCTTTCGAACCTGTCGGCAGCTCATCAATTAACCAGAACCCTGCCAACGTATCCATCTTATCTGCCATGGCAACCAGCCGCCCTTCAGACGTCGCAGGTATCGCATCATTAGGACCGAGAGGTTTATAATGATCACGGATAGCATTTCCAACTTTGTCATCACCCAATTGAAGAGCAGCGTAATAACCGCCCATTATGCCTTGTAATTCGGGAAACTCGTAAACCATGCCCGTCACGAGGTCTGCTTTACAAAGAGCCGCTGCCTGATTTGTCACCTCTGATGACGCATTTTGAGACAGGTCCTCAAAACTGAAACCGGATTCAATATCGGCTAAATAAGCCACGAGTTTTTCAATGCGGTCTGTTTTATCACTGACCGTGCCGAGTTTGGCATGAAAGGTCACCTTATCTAAGTCAGGCTTACGAGCGGATAAATCTGTTTTCCTATCTTCATCCCAGAAGAAGCGGGCATCCGAAAGCCGCGCACGCAAAACGCGCTCATTACCCGCAATAATCTTCGCGCCATTATCAGCAGTTTCTATATTGGCAATGGTGATAAAGCGGGGCGCAAGTTGACCGCTCTTATCGCGCAAAGCAAGATATTTCTGATGTGTTCGCATGACAGAGACCAGCACTTCCTCAGGCACGTCCATAAACGCATCATCAATCCGTCCCATAAGGGGCACCGGCCATTCTACAAGTCCGGCAACTTCAGCCAACAGGCCAGCATCATCTACCAGAACCAGATCTTCGGCAGTTGCCAGATCTTCTGCTTTTTCCAGAATCACTGCCTCACGTTTTGCCTTATCGGCAATCACATAGGCTTGTTCAAGCTTTGACAAATAATCATCAGCTTTATCAATCTTCAATGCATCCGGCGCCATGAACCTATGTCCGAACGTCGTGCTACCAGCTTCAATGCCATCAACCGCGCAGGAAAGAACTTTGCCATTAAACATGCATAAAAGAGCCCTTAAGGGACGTACCCAACGCAGAGTGCCATCCCCCCAACGCATTGATTTTGGCCAGTTGAAACCGCGCAAAAGTTCTGGAACAAAATCATCCAGCGCAGCGCTGAAATTTCGACCAGGTATCACTTCTTCAATGATGTAAAACGACCCTTTCGGGTCTTCCCGGACGCTTAAGCCGTCCGTGCTTGTTAACCCATTGGCTTTGAGAAAACCTTCAATCGCCTTTTCAGGCGCATCAACACGTGGGCCTTTTTTTTCTTCTCTCTGCTCAGCGAGTTCGACAGGCAAATTGCGCCCTAGTAAAGCCAATCTTTGTGGGGCGCAGAAGGTTTCAAGGGCCACGTCTTCTATGCCGTTGGATTTAAGAAAATCAGCAACCTTTTTTTGTAAATCAGCCGCCGCCGGAGCTTGCATACCAGAAGGAATTTCTTCGGAGTAAAATTCGAGAATCAAATCAGTCATTATTTGACTCGTCTTTATGCAACCAAGTTTCAGCACAGATTTTTGCCAGCGCACGAACCCGCCCTATAAAGGCCTGACGTTCAGTTACCGAAATGACTCCGCGTGCGTCCAGAAGATTGAAATTGTGACTGGCTTTCATACATTGATCATAAGCAGGCAGAGCGAGACCTCTTGCGGCAAGTTGGCGGCACTCAGCCTCCGCATCCTCAAAATGTCGTAAAAGAATATCCGTATTAGCGGCTTCGAAATTATAATGCGAAAACTCTACTTCATTACGATGAAATACATCTCCATAGGTCACACCCTTGCCGTTAAAATCAAGTTCATAGCCATTATCAACGCCCTGCACATACATGGCGAGCCTTTCAAGACCATAAGTCAATTCTCCCGAGACAATATCAACATCAATACCGCCAACTTGCTGGAAATAGGTAAATTGAGAGACTTCCATGCCATCGCACCAGACCTCCCAGCCCAGCCCCCATGCGCCCAGTGTCGGGCTTTCCCAGTCATCTTCGACAAAGCGAATATCATGGGCCTTTGAGTCAATGCCCAGCACGTCAAGACTATCAAGATAAAGTTGCTGAATATTATCGGGGGACGGCTTTAGAATAACCTGAAACTGGTAGTAATGCTGAAAGCGATTAGGGTTTTCACCATAACGACCGTCTGTCGGGCGGCGGGAGGGCTGTACATAAGCCACATTCCACGGCTCGGGTCCCAAAGCGCGGAGCACTGTGGCAGGATGGAATGTCCCCGCACCCATTTCCATATCATAGGGCTGTAAAATCACGCATCCTTGATCCGCCCAGTAACGTTGTAAGTTCAGGATAAGATCTTGAAAAGAATGTTTTACGTCATTTGCCATGGGCTCAAAGCGTTCCTTGAATTGAAGCGAAACTATCCACTCAGGACATGAATTGCAATCCTAATGGATTAAAATCTATTGGAAATCAAACCTTTTCTGCAGACTCCCGCCTTCACGCAAAATATGTTCTACCTCTTCAGTATAGTGGTTATTTTTGTGCGTCACGAGAGGGGGTAATAAACTCAATTTACCTTTTGAGTCTCGGGTGGCACGGATAATCACACGGCTAGCCGGCTCATCCGACGCGGCAGAAATTGGTAAAATATCAATACCTCCAAAATTAGGTGATAAAGCAGATAACAGCCTGTTCAGTGCATCAGATCTGTAAATTAACGTCAACTGTCCACCGCCGGTAAGGCAGGTGGCTGCACGTTTGATCCATATATCCAAGTCAGTTTGGTCGCTAACATGCGCCAATGCCTTGCTCTTATCTGGCGGCGCAAAACTTTTATCTTTCTCAAAATAGGGCGGGTTAGCAAAGACATGATGAAAACCCGATGGCTGGATATGGATCCAATCAGAAAACTTAGCCGTAATATCTTGAAGAAAAAATTCCGGTTTTGGAGTCATACCATTCATATCGGCGTTTTTCTGGGCCATATCGATGAGTTTTGACTGGATATCAATGCCTGTGATGGCAGGGGTAATGCCCTCTCCGGCCAATCTTTTGGCAAGGCACAAAGATGCAACGCCAACGCCGCATCCAAATTCGAGGCATTTTTCACCATTTTGCGCTTTCACTGCCGCAGCAAGCAAAACAGCATCAGAGCCGCTGCGAAAGCCTTTTTCTGGTTGATAGGCCTTTACTTGCCCACCCAAAAATTGGTCACAAGTGGCTTGCAATAAATTAGTCGACATATTGTTGCCCCGCTTTATAACCCCAAGGAGACGGGATGAGGCACTTGAAACTTCATCCCTAGGCTGATTTAATCCGCCAACATTAATATATCATGATTGAAAAGCGATAAGTTTATGGACAGTGTTGTTTTTTTTGAAAATTTTAAACATCAAGACGTCTTAAGCGATATGCTATCTGCTTTTCAAAAAGAGATGCAATCGGTTGACCAGACCATCAGAAACAAAATTGTTTCCGATGTCGCAACCGTCCCCGATATCGGCAATCACATTTTCAGATCCGGCGGCAAAAGGCTAAGACCTTTGCTGACTCTTGCCTCAGCACGGCTGACAGAATATTCCGGCAAAAACCACATAATTCTCGCCGCTGCAGTTGAGCTCATGCACACAGCCACGCTTTTACATGATGATGTGGTTGATGAAAGTGATATGCGCCGTGGGCGCCAAACGGCTCGTATGGGGTGGGGAAATGCCGCAAGTGTTCTGGTCGGTGATTATCTGCTAGGTCAGGCTTTTCGCTTAATGGTTTCCACCGGCTCTTTACCAGCATTGAAAGTACTCTCAGATGCCGCCGCCATCATCGCAGAGGGCGAAGTACTGCAACTGAGTATTATGAATAATCTTGATACAACGGAAGATGCGTATATGCGCGTTGTGGACTCCAAAACGGCGGCTCTATTCTCGGCCTCAACGGAAGTCGGCGCATTAATCGGTAATCAGGGTCATTCCGAAACAGCGGCGCTCGCATCATATGGAAGAAATCTTGGTATTGCCTTTCAACTTGTAGACGATGTTCTGGATTATGGGCAAACTTCCGATATCGGCAAAAATGCTGGTGATGATTTCAGAGAGGGTAAAATCACCCTGCCAATTATTCTGGCCTACCGCAGAGGCAATGATACAGAAAGAGAATTTTGGAAACGCACCATTGAAGCCCGCGACCAGAAAGAAGACGATTTCGAAAAAGCTTGCGATCTTTTTACTAAATATAAAACGCTTGAGGACACCCGCGATAGAGCAGCCCATTATGGCAGCATTGCCATAGATGCTCTAGTCACATTCCGGGAAACCGAGACCCGTCAGCAAATGCTGGATGTTATAAATTTCTGCATTTCACGCGCTTACTAATCAGTTTTAAGAGCTGTAGCTTCAACCCAGTAGTCAGGAAATAATTTCTTAAGCTGCTCTTTAGCATGACGCGCAGAGACCTCGTCTTTGAACAGACCGAAACATGTACTTCCACTGCCCGTCATTGCAGATATATCCGCGCCAGTGTTACTTATCGCATCGAGAACCAACCCAATAGACGGGGCAATTTCCATTGCAGGTGACAAAAGATCATTACCAGTATTTTGCAGATAGTTATAAAGCGCTTCATATGTGGTTAAGTCAGGCAGCTTTTCGTTTGGCGTGTTCCTTTTATCTGCGTCTATCTTCGATGTGTTCAACTTGCGGAAAATCTCTGCAGTAGATAGATGTACACCCGGATTTACAAGCACACAAAACAAAATCGGTAGCGAGGCGATTTTTGTGACGTGCTCACCGCGTCCGGACATCCTACAAGGCGCGTTCATCAAGCATGCGGGAATGTCTGATCCGATATTTGCACCCAAAGTCATTAAAGCTTCCATTGACCAATCGAGTTTCCAGAAGCTATTCAGCAAGCGTAAACATGCCGCAGCGTCTGCCGATCCACCGCCCAATCCAGCACCAAGCGGAACCGACTTGGTCAATTGCAACGCGGCACCCATGGATGTACCACTCTCCTGCTGGAGTGCCGTGGCAGCTTTCAAAACAAAATCATCAGACTCATGCACAAATGAGTCCTTCAGGTCTGACGCAAATGCGCCCTCATAGCTAAGCGTTAATTCATCTGAGGACGAAACGGACAACTCATCACCTAGCACAGCAAATGTGACCAGACTATCAAGCGCGTGATACCCGTCGGCCATTTTCCCCAAAACAGAAAGATTGAGATTAATTTTTGCGTTTGCCGTATTCGAAAATAAGAAGCTATCGGTCATTCAAATATCAGATTGCAGGGCCGGGTCCGGCGGCGTCTTCAATGACGCCATAATCGATTTTTTCTTCGATTTCTTTTTGCTTTGTCGCATCATCCTCAAGAGATAAAGCACGACGCCATTGATAACGTGCCTCAATCTGGCGACCTGATTGCCACAAAGCATCGCCCAAATGATCTATAATTTCAGGGTCATCAGGTTCCAACTCGGTTGCTTTCTCTAAAAACTGTACCGCCGCCCCAAAATCTTTCATCCGATAAAACGCCCAACCCAGACTATCAACGAAGAAACCGTTACGTGGTTCTTGCGCCACCGCTTTCTTAATCATCTCCAAGCCTTGATAGAGATTTATGCCATTATCTATCCAGCTGTAACCAAGATAATTAAGAACAAAAGGCTGGTTACCTGAAAGCCGTCTTGCTTTCAACAAATCTGCTTCAGCTTCATCCCATCTATCTTGTTGCTCCAGCGTTATGCCACGATAGAAATAAAGCTCCCAATTTGAGTCATTGTCTTCCTCAAGTTGATCAATCAGCTTGTTATATATTAATTCGGCCTTGGCCATTTGTTCATCGCGACGATAAAAATCCGCCAGAGTTTGCAAGGTAAATGAATAGTTTTCTTTTTCAACAAAGGTCTCAAGCAAGGACTGTGCTTCAGCTTTACGACCTAGGTTTTCCAAAATTCTAGCTTCGGACAGTCGCGCAAAAGTCAAAGATATTGATTGCGCCTTTACGTCACCATAAATATCTAACGCCCGGCTTTCATCCCCCATTCCCGTTAATAACTCACCAATCACAACACGAGCTTTGTCAGATGTGCGATCCAGCCAGAGTGCCTGATGAAGATAAGGGAGAGTAATTTCAGCCGGCAACTCACCGCTAAAAATCACGCCTAACTCCATCAGCCCCATAGATAACCCCTCAGCTGGAGACATCTTTGCGCGTTTACTGGGTGTTTCTACGACCCGATAAGCATCAAGCGTATAGGGTGTTTTGTCTTTTTGCGGGAGATGGTTTTCAAGAAGCATCATGGCTTCATCGCCCCTACCTTGACTGACGAGAAAGCTCATATAATCAGAGAAGAAACTACTCCCCTTCATCGCATTTTTCTGTATGACAGCGATAAATAAATCATTTGCGGCCATGTTATCGCCTAAGGCTTCATAAAGTCGGGCAATGTTCCAGCTAGCGAGCGTATCTAATGTTTTGAGGTCAAGTAGGGCTTCAGCATGAGCCCGGGCGCGGTCATCATCTCCTTGTCCATAGGCAGACCACATCAAAAACATATTTTTCACGAAAACCGAAAACGGGTCATCCCGCGTCTGCCGGATAATGGCTTCCGCTTCAACATAATTTCTATCTTTAAACTTCTCTACCGCCAGAATCAATCTTGCTTGTTGAACATCTTGCTTTAGGTCGATCAAGCGGGGCGCGATACCTGAAGCTTTGGTCATTTCTCCGGCAGACATATAAAGACTAAATAGCTTTTCTAGTAAGGCAGGGTCGTCAGGATTTACGCTCTGCGCCACCTCATAATATTTAATGGCCGAAGACAAATCCTTTTGCTCATACGCAAAACTCCCTGCCAGAATATGCCCTGTCAAAGACGGGCCGATATCTTGTAAAATCTTTACAGACCGCGCGCGCAAAAACGGCATTACAACAAGCATTGCAAAGATGACGACACCCAGAATGACAGGCATCAAAAAGCGCAGTTTTGTCAAAAGAGATAATTTTTGACCTGACATGATTTTTTTAGGCTCTCCGCTTTAACGCTCCAAAGGGAAGCGTATTACATATTCGGATAGTTTGGCCCCCCGCCACCCTCTGGCACGACCCAATTAATGTTCTGAGACGGACATTTAATATCACATGTTTTACAATGCACACAATTCTGAGCATTAATCTGCAGGCGCGGTGCTTCACCAGCTTCCTCTCCGACAATTTCATATACGCCGGCAGGGCAATAACGTTGTGCTGGTTCGGCAAAATCAGGAAGGTTGACCTCAACAGGAACACGCGCATCTTTGAGCGTCAAATGTGCGGGTTGGTCTTCCTCATGATTGGTCGCTGATAGAAACACTGAGGACAATTTATCAAAAGCGACAATGTTATCCGGCTTAGGATAATCAATCGGCTTACTAGCGGATGCCTTTTTAAGTGCGGCATGGTCTGGTTTGCCGTGGCTCAGCGTGTAGGGCAGACCGATTCTGAGTGTCTGCATCCACATTTCAAAACCACCCAAAATCGTACCAAGGAATGTCCCGAATTTAGACAGAAGTGGCTTCACATTTCTGACAAGTTTCAGCTCTTTTTTAATATCCGAAGCATCATAAGCATCTTGATACGCGGTCAATTCATCCTGTGAACGCCCGGCAGTAATGGCCTCAAAAGCAGCGTCTGCCGCCATCATCCCACTTTCCATTGCGTTGTGACTGCCTTTAATACGTGGCACATTCACAAATCCCGCCGCACAGCCCAATAAGGCACCACCCGGAAATACAAGTTTTGGAACGGACTGATAGCCGCCTTCTGTAATTGCGCGTGCGCCATATGAAACACGCTTACCGCCTTCTAGTGTCTCACGAATGGCTGGATGCATTTTGAAGCGTTGGAATTCATCGTAAGGCGACAAATAAGGGTTCTGATAGTTCAGATGTGTCACAAAACCGATAGAGACATAATTATCGCCAAAGTGATAAAGAAACGAACCGCCCCCGGTTTTATTATCAAGCGGCCAACCCAGCGTATGTTGGACATAGCCAGATTTAAACTTCTCAGGCGCTACCTGCCATAATTCTTTTATGCCAATGCCATATTTTTGATGGTCGGCATCTTTATCTAATTCAAAATGGGAAATCGTAGCCTTTGACAAAGACCCTCGGACACCCTCTGCCAGAAGTGTATATTTGGCGTGAAGTTCCATACCCGGCATCCAGCCATCTTTCTTGCCGCCTTCTTTGGAAACACCCATATCGCCAGTGGCGACACCGCGAACTGCGCCATTATCATCAAACAGTAATTGAGCAGCAGCAAAGCCAGGGTATATCTCAACGCCAAGTGCTTCTGCCTGTTCGCCGAGCCAGCGTGTGACGTTACCGAGACTGGCAATATAATTGCCGTGATTTTTCATCAGGGGTGGTAGCATCATATTCGGCAGAGGCAATGCACCGGCGTGACCGAGCCATAAAAAGCGATCGCTTGTCACGGGTGTTTCAAGAGGCGCCCTGCGCTCTTTCCAATCACTGAATAATTTATTCATGCCACGCGGGTCAATGACAGCACCGGACAGAATATGCGCACCGACTTCTGAGCCTTTTTCAAGCACACAAACCGAAATATCGTTACCCGCTTCTTCGGCAAGTTGCTTCAAACGTATAGCCGCCGATAGACCTGCTGGGCCTGCACCAACAATAACAACATCATACTCCATACCTTCACGTTCTTCCGGCGCAAGCGCCCAGCCCTGAAGGGTGTTAACCTCATTTACCGGTAAGTCTGACAACGGCCTCTCCTTTACACATGCTCCCAAAGCTTCTCAGCACCGGAATATGTATTAGCTAAAGTAATTATTACATACTATTTTATGACGAATCAGGCGGATTGCAAATCACATTGACTATACTTCTTGTCATGTGCGACCTATTGTCTAAAGCGTGATGTCGTGTATGAAAATGAAATAATCCTCTAAAATATATGTTTTAAACGACTGACGAACAAATCTATATTATAAAACTGTTTAGGTAGCGATTTGGATAAACTCACCGTGACAGAAACACAACAGACACATATCAGTCATGCTGATTATATGGCACTGGTTCGTGCGTTAGAATTCCAGATAGATGCCGGGGTAAACGTGTTTCTTGAGGCCGAGCCGGTGAACCGGTTTGATCATCAACCATCAACAGAAACAGTTGAGCCCAACCTCCAATCCAATTCTCCAATAACACCACCATCAGACTCTGCTCCGGTTTTTGAACCTCAAGGTCAAAACGATGACAAGCCATTATATGAACTACCAGAGCCACGCCCTGTCGCACCTGCCGTCCTTCGCAAAAATACGACAGAAGCCGGAGATATTTCGGCGGCAGAAAGTGCCGCTTTACGAGCCGACACTCTCGAGGCGTTAAAGCAAGCCATGGAAGCTTTCGAAGGGTGCGCGCTGAAACGGGCAGCTAAAAATACTGTATTTGCGGATGGTAATCCTGCAGCCAAAATCATGTTGGTGGGTGAAGCTCCTGGGCGTGATGAAGACCGCGAGGGCAAACCCTTTATCGGGCGCAGTGGTAAATTACTGGATAAAATGTTCGCAGCAATCGGACTTGACCGTAACGACATCTATATAACCAACCTCGTGCCGTGGCGTCCGACCGGAAACAGAACCCCGACACCTGACGAGACAGCTTTATGCCGACCATTTCTGTTACGTCATATCGAATTGGTACAACCGGATATTCTCGTTCTCGTTGGCGGTGTTTCTGCAAAAGAAATGCTCGATAGCTCACTTGGCATCACAAAATTGCGCGGCACATGGCAAGATCTCAACATTAAAGGCCGCGATATTCCTGCTTTGCCGATTTTACATCCGGCCTATCTGCTAAGAAACCCAGCACGCAAAGCTGAGACTTGGCAAGATTTATGCAGTCTTCAAAAAAAGCTTTCACATTCCCCCCCTGCACACGCAGCAAATAATTCAGCTAACCATATTGGCGGTACAGACTGATGCGTCTCTTCCTCTCCGTTATTTTTCTATGTTTATTGCTTTTGGGCATCGGCGCACCTGCTGAAGCCCGGACTCTCGGCCCGCCTGAGCCGCGACCCGCTTATCAACCACCGCCCAAACAGCCAGACCACGAACTCTATAAAAGAATTTTCGAATTACAGGAAAGAGCGCAATGGGCATCTGCTGACAGACTCATCAGAGAACTTGATGACACAACTTTGCTCGGGCATGTTTATCGCTTGAGATACATGCACCCGACGGCTTATCGCTCCAAATGGTCGGAATTGCGTGACTGGCTAAAAAAATATGCTGACCACCCAGGGGCATGGCAGGTTTATCATCTCGCCAAGAAACGCCGCCCAAAAGGGGCGCGGATGCCAAAACCGCCCCCCGCACGAATTTATAACCAAACTTACGCCTCATCCATGCCAACAGTGAGGACTTTTTACAAACGAAGTACGCAACGCATCCGGCGTGAGGTAAACCGTCTGACTTATCGCGAACGCCCGACACAAGCTTTACGATATATCTCTAAAAGATCTGTGGATCGGCAACTCTCCGCCGCAGAGACAGATTTGTTACGCTCTAAAATTTCCCGCTCATATTTTATTGAAGGTAAACCGTCAAAAGCGTTGGAAATCGCACAACTCGCAACACGAAGCCGTCATGTTGTCACCCTGTCTGACTGGCATGCAGGTCTGGCGGCATGGCGTCTCAATAAATTCGATGTTGCTGTAACGCACTTCACTTATCTGTCTGAAAATGAAAATGCCAAAGACCGTCATCGAGCCGCTGCCTCGGTCTGGGCTGCCCGCAGCTACCTAGCCTTAAACAAAAACCCTGAAGCCACCCTAATGCTTGAAGAAGCTGTCAAATATGGCCGTAATGATTTCTATGGCCTTCTGGCCTATCGTCGCTTGAACGGGCCAGTTGCTTTCTCTTGGACACAAACCAGTCTGCAAGAGTCTGAAACCATAGAAAACCTTGATGCCGTCCAACGCGCGCTCAAACTTCTCGAAGCTGACCAGCAAGAACTTACTGAGCTTGAATTACTCAATATAAGAAACCGACTAACCCGGCCGCAACAAAAGGCTTTGCTTGAGCTTGCAATAAACCTCAAGCTTTCAGCCGTTGAACTCGCCATGACAGAAATACTTGAATATGGCAATGAACGTACGCCTCATGTGCTTCCGGAAGGCTATTATCCAATCCATGACTATATGCCATCTGCAGATTACATAGTTGATAAAGCGCTTGTATTCGCCCTTATCCGTCAAGAAAGCCGCTTTAAAGCGCGGGCCAAATCTCGGGTTGGCGCGCGCGGACTGATGCAAATTATGCCCTCTACTGCAGCTTTTATGACCGGAGACAGAAAATACCGATATAAATCCGGACGGGATCGACTCTATGATATTTCTGTGAATCTCGACATTGGTCAATCTCTACTATTCAAACTACTTGGCGAGAAGAGCATGGAAAATAATCTGATTAAGGTGCTTGCCTCTTATAACGCCGGATCAGGGAAAGTGAAAAGGTGGTCACGAGAAATAGGCCGACCTGATGACCCACTTTTATTTATGGAAAGCATGAGTGCGCCAGAAACGCGGCTATATGTTCAAAAGGTTATGGCAAATCTCTGGATTTACAGAGACAGGCTCAATCAATCCAGCCCGAGTCTTGATGAACTTGCCTCTGGGGAATGGCCGATATATCGCAGCCAACCAGACATGCAGATCGAAACAAAAAACAGGCAAAACAGATCAGTTAAGATGACTGCTGACGTTTTTAATTGAACTATCGAGAATTTTATCAGCGGTCTCAGTGGTCAAATTTTCACTGATAAGCTTACCAGCCGCTGAGATAGCGAGCTCTGCGGCGACCGCTCGAATTTCTTGAGAAAGTTGTGCCTCTGCTTGCCCGATTTTATCTTCAGCCTGACGAGTTTTTCTTTCCAGTCTGGCTTGTAATGCAGTTTTGGCATCTTCTGCCATTTTTTCAGAGTCCAACTTTGCCTGTTCAATCATGGCGCGGGACTCTTCCTCAGCCTTTTTGGCACGCTGACGGTAGCTTTTCAGCAAGGCTTGCGCCTCATCCCGAAGACTTTGAGCCTGCTCAAGTTCCTCTCGGATTTTATCAGCGCGGTCATCAAGCATGGATGCGACTCGCCCCGGCAATCCAAGTTTTAAAAACCCAAGAATGACTAGAGCAAAAGAAAGAGCAACAAAAAAGGAAGCGTCAAAACTCATGTATTATCTCCGGTTGTTCATTTCTTCTGAAACGGCTTTTTTAACGGCATCCTCGTTAACGTCCTGACCTATGGTCATTTGGACAATCTCAGCAACAACGGCTTCAGCCGTCTCTTGAATACCTGTCAGTGCCGCTTCACGCGACGCCTGAATCCGCGCCTCAGCCTCGGCGGCTTGAGCTGAGAGTTTCCCCTCAAGCTCTGCTTCCTGCTTGGCCAGTTCTGCCGCGGTTGCGTCCCGGACTTCCTGGATAATCTCGCCAGCCTTGACTCTCGCTTCTGCGAGCGCCGTTTCATAATCAGCTATAGCCTGTTCAGCTTCTTTCCGATAGGTTTCTGCTTGACTTAAGTCATCATCTAACCTGTCCTGTCGTGCTTTGATAACGCCACCGATTTTAGGCAAGGCAAAACGACCCAGCAAGAAATACAGGGCGACGAAGCTGATGAACAACCAGACAAGTTGCGGCGCAAAGGATGCCGGATCGAGCTGAGGCATTTACGTCTCTCTGTTAGTTAGCTTAAACAACAAACAGCAGAATAAGGGCAACGATAAGACCAAAAAGGCCTGTCGCTTCTGCCAGAGCAAAGCCGAGAAGAAGATTCGGGAACTGGCTTTGTGCTGCTGAAGGATTACGAAGGGCGCCGGCAAGATAGTTACCAAAAATCGTACCGATTGAAATACCTGCACCTGCAAGGGCAATACATGCAATGCCTGCGCCGATATATTTTGCTGCTTCTGCTTCCATAGTTTCTCTCCATTTATGTGCCCAGCTGGGCGGTTGGTTAAAGTTAGTGATCTAAATGAATGGCATCATTTAAGTAAATGCAGGTCAAAATCGTAAAGACATAAGCCTGCAAAAAGGCAATAAGAAATTCCAGTCCTGTAAAGGCGACCATCATGGCAACAGGCGCAATCGCACCGGCAGACATCACCCCCCCGGCAGACAGGAACGCGACCGCAAAACCGCCAAAAACTTTTAACATTGTGTGTCCTGCCATCATATTGGCAAACAGACGCACCGACAGGCTGACTGGGCGGGTTAGATATGAGATAAGCTCAATCACCACCAAAAGAGGCAAGAGCGCCACAGGTATGCCCGATGGCACAAACAGCTTAAGGAAACCTATGCCATGACGGATAAAGCCGACACCTGTAACAAGTAAAAACACAGCAGAGGCCAGTGCAAATGTAACAATCAAATGGCTCGTGACTGTGAAGGAATAAGGGATCATGCCAAGCATGTTACAAAACAGCACAAATACAAAAAGCGTGAAGACAAAAGGAAAATATTTCATGCCTTCCTTACCCGCATTATCTCTGATCATATTGGCAACAAATTCGTAAGTCAGTTCACCAAAAGACTGCAATCTGCCCGGAACAAGCGATGGGTTACGGGCAGAAAATATAAACAAAAGAGATGCTGCACTAATAGCAATCATCATCCAGAGAGATGAGTTGGTAAAGGACACGTCAATCCCCGCCACTGGTGGCAGTTCATATAGCGCATGAACCTCGAACTGGTGCATGGGATCCACATTGAATCCGCCGGCATCTTGCCCATGTACCTCACCGTGAGATTTAGAAGCCAATTTACACTCCATATCTTGAGGACTTATCAACCAGTGGTATTACCTGTCTGGAGATATGTCCGAAAACAATCTCTCTGAACTGATTTTAAGAGCCGTCAGAAAACTCTCCAGTATGTTTTTTTGTTTCTGTTGTTACTTGCGTTTTAACATCAGAAACAGGAGTGTCATCAACTCCTAAAACCTGTCTCATGTCACGGGCTGTCCGCAACATATTCACAACACCTGCTATCATACCCAATAGTAGCATGACCAGCAAAAAAATCGGTTTGGTTGATAACCATTTATCCAACCACCAACCAATAAATCCACCAACCAGAATACCAACAACCAATTCCATGGAAAGCCGGTATGCCATTCCGATAGCTGAACCTCGACCACGTGTTTCCGTTTCCGAGATTTGCGGTTTTCGTGCCTGACTTACGCGCTCTTGGAGACTTGAGAGAACCTCAGAGTCAAAACCGGTTTCCAAATCAGTTTCAGAGATCTTATGCATCTCCCTCTGCGTGTCATGGGGGACGTTAGATTTTACTGATTTATCGGCTTTGTCGTGACGGCTCAAAATGCTCCCTCAAAGCGGGTAAGAAACACCCAAACTTGCGCGCACAGTATCCCCAGCAGAAACGCCTGTCAACCCACCAGCAAGTCACTAACCCATTGATTTCATTTCATCTTTATTTTGATCCGATGACAAATCTCGACCGGTTTCAGCAAATTGCTCTGCCGTCGCCAAATCAACTGAAATTAGCTGACTTACACCACGCTCCTGCATCGTAACACCAAACAGACGGTTCACCCGCGCCATGGTCAAGGCATGGTGTGTAATAATCAAAAATCGTGTGTCGGATGTCTCGGCAATATTCGTCAACATATTGCAAAAGCGCTCAACATTCGCATCATCCAGCGGCGCGTCAACCTCATCAAGAACACAAATGGGGGATGGATTGGTCAAAAACACGGCAAAAATAAGCGACATCGCTGTTAATGCCTGTTCACCACCAGACAATAATGACATGACCTGAGGTTTTTTACCCGGCGGATGGGCGATAATTTCTAAACCAGCTTCCAACGGGTCATCAGACTCCGTTAATTTCAGTTCAGCAGTTCCACCACCAAAGAGTTGCGTGAACAATTTGGCGAAGTGACCATTAACTGTTTCAAATGCTGCCAGCAGGCGTTCCCGTCCTTCGCGGTTTAATTGACCAATTCCGTAGCGCAATTTGTTAATTGCCTGAGATAAATCATCACGCTCCGTCTGAATCTCGTTAATTTGTGCTTCGACTTCTTCAGCCTCTTCCTCTGCCCGCAGATTAACACCCCCAAGACTTTCTCTTTCGCGGCGATAGCGTTCGAGTTTTGCTTCAATCTCTTCAATTTCGGGAAACTTTTTCTCTGGATCAAAATTGGCAATAGCGAGTGCATCTTCCGGCGCACAATGAAGCGTGTCTTTTATATGTTGTCCGATTTCTTCCAGCCGTTCTTTTGCCGCTGTTGTTTTCGCCTCCAACGCAGCACGGGTTTCACGGACTTCCGAAAGCGCAGATTGTGCGGCACGATGGTGCTTATCAGCTTCCGCAAGGCGTTTCTCTGCTTCTGCAAGCGTATCAGCCGCCTGTTTACGATTGGTTTCGGCAAGATTAATCTGTTCGACCAATGCGGAACTCCGTTCGGCAAGTATTTGCGGAATACTCTCTGCCTCTTGTTTTTCTTGCTCTGTCTGGGTTTGACGCGCCTTCAAGCTTTCAATTTGCTGGCGTGAGTTTTCTAACCTGCTTTGCCAGCTATCAATGTCTTGTAGTAAACGCTTTAACCTGTTCTCGCGTTCATTTCTCTCTCGCACGAGATTTTCACGCTCGGCACGGTCCTGTTCATAGATGCTCCGCGCCTCCCCAACCAACTCTTGATGGGTGGACTGCTCGGATGTGAGAGCATCCCCACCATCGACCAAAGCCTGAAGGTCTGCTTCACTTGCTTTAATCATATCCGCAAGCTCATCAATATCAGATGTCATGCGCTGACATGCTTCTTCAATCGCAGCAAGACGAGAAATTTGTTTTTCAGCACCCGTTTCCACTTCAGACAGCTCTTCACGCGCCTCGGTCAATTTCATTTGAATTTGCTTGAGTTGCGCGCGGCAATTATTATCAACTTCAGTGGCATCGCGAACCTTAGATTTAGCAGTCTGCGCCGCTTCATCTGTCGCATGAGCGTTGGTTTCTGCCATTGCGATTTCAGACGTAAGGGCATCAAGACGATTCATTTGCGCAAGTCTCTGTGCAGCAGGTGTTTTCGCATCTGCCGTAGCGCAAAACCCGTCCCAGCGCCACAAATCACCTTCAAGACTGACCAGTCTTTGACCGGCTGAGAGATGTTTTTGTAATGCCGCACCCTTTGAGCGATCGACAAGCCCGACAAGAGATAAGCTCCGACCCAAAACATTCGATCCGTGTACAAATCCCGACAATGATGTCGCACCATCGGGCAAAGATGGAGGCTCAGAGAAAGGCGGCAAGGCCAACCAGTGCGCGGCAGCTTCAGCGTCAGAAGGGGCGTTCAAATCATCACCAAAAGCCGCACCCAGCGCTGCCTCATACCCTGTTTCAACTTTAAGGGTTTCAATCAAGCCCGGCGTGTCTGCATCCTCTGACGCGCTCAAAATGGCTTGCAAAGCTGATTGCTCACCCAGCAAACGCTCTAGAACCGCATGCGCCTGGCGCGACGGCTCAGCACATGTCTCCGCTTGCTTGTTGCAGGCTGCCAACTGGTCATGTGCACTCTGCACGGACTCGGCAGCTTTTTTATAATCCTCAGACAACGCGCTGATGGTTGTTTTTAATTCCTGACGCCGTGTTTCCGAGAGACCTTCCTCAAGCAAGGTATCACGTTCTTGTTCCAGTCGCGTGCGTTCTTCTTCAATGCGGGTATGCTTCTTTCGATTGTTTTCTAGCGCCGCCGTTATATCGGTCTTTCTGGCCTGATGCGCAGCGAGTTTTCGAATTATCGCATTGAGATCATTTTCTGCTTCGGCGAGGCGTTTTTGTGACGCATCACATTTTTCCTGAGCAGCTTTTTCAGCGGCGCGCACAGCTTTACCCGACGCGCCGGCATTTTTCTCCCGCAGGATTTCTTTTTCTTCCGTTATTTGCTTAAGCTGATTTTCAGCGTCCTTCAGAACATCTTGTTCGCGGCGCGCATCTTCCTGAATGGTTTCAATTTGCGCAGAAAGGCGGCTCACGGTCTCTGCTGCACGTTGTGCTTCGTTTTCCAGCCCGTCCTGTTCAATCGTCAGGCGGCGATAAATAGCGGCGCACTCGGCTTCCTTTTCACGTAAAGGCGGCAAGGCTTCTTGCGACGCAAGTTGTTCGGTACTGGCACCCGCAGAGTCACGCGTTAGGGACGCAACCGACTCCTCTGCAGCGGCAAGGGCATTTTCAGCCTCTGTTGCAGCATCCAACGCCTGTTGCCACCGCAAATGAAGTGCCAGAGCCTCGACTTCTTTAATCTGTCCCGACAGGTTTTTATATCGTGTTGCTTGCCTGACCTGCCGCTTCAAAGCACGCAGATTATTGTGCAGATTTTCCAAAGTATCATCGACTTTTTCGAGATTGCTTTCCGCACCCCTTAGCCGCAATTCAGCATCATGGCGACGTGTATGCAGACCAGATATGCCTGCCGCTTCTTCAAGGATTTTACGGCGCGCTTCTGGCTTAGCATTAATCAGTTCACCAATCTGCCCCTGTCTGACCAATGCAGGAGAACGCGCACCAGTCGACGCATCGGCAAAAAGAAGTTGAACATCTTTGGCCCTGACATCGCGCCCATTAATGCGATAGGCCGAACCGGCATCGCGTTCAATACGGCGGGTGACTTCGACATTTTCTTCATCATTAAATTCAGGCGGGGCTGTTTTGTCCTTATTGTCGAGCAATAAGGAGACTTCTGCATTATTGCGAGACGGACGCCCCGTCGTGCCAGAAAAGATCACATCCTCCATACCCGCACCCCGCATAGATTTATATGAAGTTTCCCCCATTACCCAGCGTAAGGCTTCAAGCAGATTAGACTTGCCGCACCCATTCGGCCCGACAACCCCTGTCAGACCTGGAAGGATTTGCAAATCGACCGGATCAAGAAAGGATTTAAATCCGGATAGCCGCAGGCGATCAAATTTCATAGACCGGAACTTTCTTTTTCTTCAGGGGCTTCAATGCCCATTTTTTTCAGTTTTTTGTCGAGTAATTTTTTGAATGCCTCAAAACCGATATTGCCAGCAACTTTCTCACCATTAACAAAAAATGTCGGGGTGGACTGTACGCCCAGCTCGTCCTTGGCGGCATTATACATGCTCCGCACGGCTGTCAGATTAGCTTCGCTTTGAAGACACATCACAAAATTTTCACCACTCATCCCAGCTTGCTTAGCATAAGCCCGTAAGCTGTTGAGGGGGTCATCACTTCTCACCCATTGCAACTGCCGCTTGAAAAGTGTTTCGAGAAAGGCCAATCGCGCTTGCGGGATAGCACATTGCACCAGCATCGCGCCTGTCATGGCATAAGGATCCAACGGGAATGGTCGGAAGTTAAATTGCACAAGCCCTGTATCGACATATTGCTTTTTCAAGTCTGGCAGGACTTCCGTATGAAACGCCGCGCAATGACCGCAAGTCAGGGACGCATATTCATATATCTTAATCGGGGCGTTCGCATCCCCGATTGAAATCTCACCCAACGGATTAGGCGTTTCAAGAGCCCCACCTGATTTTACTTTAATGACCTGCGTATCGGCGGATGACATTTGCACATCATCAGCAGCTTCATCATTCATGGCTTCAGCGGGTGCCGTTTGCTCTGCATCCATATCAGTCAGAATTGAAACCAGCACGAACAGACCGACCAGCATGGCGATTGAGGTAAGAATAAGGTTTAACTGCTTCATTTTTTGCTTTCGTTTATGAACCTAGATTATGAACTTCCAATATGTCGTATGCCGGAAGCTTCCGAATCACATTTGTTTATAATTATAGCCTTATGGTGGGCACAAGCCGAATCTGTAAACCGCGATTAAGAGCAAGCGTTAACGCAAGCTGTGGACAATTTTATCCCTTATCCCGACGCATCAGCAGAGCGAGAGAGGCCAATGCGCGCTTCAAACGGGGTGTATCAATCTCGTCGAAATCATCCGCGAGGGCTGAAATTTCTTCATCTTTAATTGGTGGCGGGCTCAGCGGCGAGGGTGTTACTGTCACAGGCCCTTGAACAATATTGAGCCGAGCAATCGCGGCATATCCATAATAGATGTTAAGACGATCAATAATCTGCGGCGCAAGATGCTGGATTTCCAGTGCAATTGCGCCTTCGGCTTTCACGGTCAGCACGCCGCCGGCTGTTTCCTCACCATCGCGCCCACTTTTACGACGCGATAAACGCACGGGCTGGCTCATCGCGGCAAGTTGAGGGCCGACAATCGCCGACCAGTTTTCCAGCATACGGCTATCGCTAAAGCCGCGCCGGTTCATGGTGCGTCCCGTAATGCGCCCCAGCACTTTAGACACATGCGGCGTGCCGGAACTACGGAGCGGGTTGCTGTCAAATTTATCGGTCATAATCTGTCTTCATGTTACAAGAAACCCATGTCCGAGCGCAAAAATAATCTGGCTGAAATGCACGCCGCCCAAAAACTCTTGGGCTGGTATGACCGCCACCGGCGTGTTTTGCCGTGGCGCGCCTTGCCGGGGGAAACACCAGACCCTTACCGCGTTTGGCTGTCCGAGATTATGCTCCAACAGACAACAGTTGTAACTGTAAAGCCCTATTATGAGAAGTTTCTGCAACTCTTCCCGACAATTCACGATCTGGCCGCCGCACCCGATGATGCGGTGATGACTGCGTGGGCGGGACTTGGTTATTACAGCCGCGCCCGCAATCTTTTAAAATGTGCGCGCACACTGGTCACCGCACATGACGGGGTCTTCCCGCAGTCGGAAAGCGCGCTCCTCACCCTGCCAGGCATTGGCCCTTATACGGCGGCGGCAATCGCGGCGATTGCCTTCAACCAACAGGCTGCACCTGTGGATGGCAATATTGAGCGTGTGCTGGCGCGGCTTTTGGCACTCACCACGCCGCTTCCCAAATTAAAAGCAGAAGTCAAAACCTATGCCACGCAATTTGTGGAAGCAGATGCGCCGAACAATCGCCCGGGAGACATCGCGCAGGCCATGATGGATCTTGGCGCAACGATATGCACTCCCAAGCGCCCGAATTGTTTGCTCTGCCCATGGCAAGAGGACTGCGCCGCCAAACTCCAAGGCATTGAAGAAACCCTACCGCGCCGCGCCCCCAAAAAGCCAAAGCCCGAACGCCGTGGCACGGTCTGGTGGCTTGAAAATAAAAAGGGGGAAGTGCTGATGTATCGCCGCCCCGAAAAGGGTTTGCTGGGCGGGATGATGATGTTGCCCTCTGCCGGATGGGACGCTGACAATGACAGCACGCTCACACATGCCTTACCGGATATCGAAACACAGAGCCTCCCCGGTGCGGTGGTGCATGTGTTCACACATTTCCGCCTGACCCTGAAGGTCGAACGCCTGACGGCACCGCCGCGCTTTAAGCCACCTGCCGCGCATATTTGGGTGCATCCTAAAGACTTCCCCGACACGGCCCTGCCCAGCGTGATGCGGAAAGTCGTCACGCATGTTTTGGGGTGAGGCCAAATTCTCACTCATATATCTAAATTTAACCAACTATCAGCAGTAAATTTTGTGAATTTGACAAATAGTGAAGAGCCTCCGAAAATTCAAAAAGAAGAGGTACCAACAACATCAAACAGTGATAAGGAAGGCTCTTTCAAAGAGCTGGAAGATAATAATCGCCATAAGACTACAATGTGGACCGAGACTTGGTTACGCAGGACGATGGTTGGACTTTGGATGATAGGCATAATAGTCTGCTTCTTTGCAGAAGTTTGTCTAATTTATCTTATGATAAAATACACCGTATATGTTGGCTCAGATAATGAGATTTTAGAAAAATTTATGGGATTAGCTTAGCAGACTGCGAGTAGCATTGCTGTTGGTGGTTTTATTCCAACAATTATTTTACTCCTTAGAAGACAAGGCGTGTCATAACCCCCTCACCCGTCGTGTAATTTCTCGCGCAGGGAGTTACGCAGGGTATCAATCGGCAGGAGCTTGTCGCCGTCCTTATAGTGCCAATAGGTCCAGCCGTTACACGCTTCCAGACCTTGTGCCGTCGCGCCGATTTTATGGATAGACCCCGTCGGCGCGTCTTTTGCAGTGCCGAGTTTCAAACTGCCATCGGCGCGGATACGCGCTTTTACTTTTCGGGCTGGGCCAAAAAGCTGTGCGCCGGGCTTGAGCATGCCGTTTTCAACCAGCGCGCCAAACGGCACACGCTTTTGCTGTTTCGCGCTTTGTGTCACCTGCAAGGACGTATCATCCAGCACGGTTTCGGCGGCAATGCGCTTGCGGGCAGCGGCGGCGTATTCCGCTTCGGCCTCAATGCCTACAAAATGCCGCCCCAGACGCTTCGCCATCGCGCCAGTTGTGCCGGTGCCGAAAAACGGATCCAGCACCACATCACCGGGATTACTGGAGGCCAGCAAAACGCGGTGCAACAGAGCTTCGGGTTTTTGCGTCGGATGCAATTTGTCACCCGCTTCACTCTTCAGACGTTCACCGCCATTGCATATCGGCAGCACCCAGTCGGAGCGCATCTGCAAATCATCATTCAGGGTTTTCATGGCGCGGTAATTAAAGGTGTAGCCCGTCGCGTCTTTATCGCGCGCCGCCCAGATAAGCGTCTCATGCGCGTTGGTAAAGCGCGTGCCTTTAAAATTCGGCATCGGATTGGATTTGCGCCAGATAATGTCATTCAGCACCCAAAAACCGATATCCTGCAAGGCCGTGCCGACACGAAAAATATTGTGATAAGAGCCAATAACCCACAGCGTCCCCGTCGGCTTCAACACACGGCGCGCCTCAGCCAGCCACGCACGGGTGAAAGCATCATAAGCGGCAAAGCTGTCAAACTTATCCCAGTCATCCGTCACCGCATCCACATGGCTTGTGTCAGGTCGGGTCAAATCGCCCTTAAGCTGGAGATTATAGGGCGGGTCAGCGAAAACGAGGTCAACACTCGCGCTCGGCAGACGCGACAGCGCTTCAAAGCAATCACCTTCAATAATGGTGTCTATGGGCAAGGTTTGGGCTTGTTTTTTGGTCATGACCGCACCATGTGTCATCCACGAGTCGCCGTCAATAGGTGATTGATTCCAATGGGTTAGAAAATTATGATTTATCCACAGCCGCCATATGGAGTCCCTCAGGCGGCGTCGGGACTCAATATCTTGCGTATTGGGGCAAAACTGCGCCGATGATGCGGCGTCACGCCCAGCCGCGCCAGACCCTCCTGATGCGTTTTGACACCATATCCCTTATTTCCTGCCCACCCATAACCGGGAAATTCAGCATCCAGCGCCACCATCATACGGTCACGGGTGACTTTCGCCACAATCGAAGCCGCCGCAATCGAGACCGAACGCGCATCCCCGCCAATGAGAAAGTCAGACGGCACATCCCATGCGGGCAGGCGGTTGCCATCCACCAGCGCAAAATCCGGCGTAAACGGCAAGGCTGAAACAGCACGTTGCATCGCCAACATACTCGCCTGTAAAATATTCAGCGTGTCAATTTCCCCAACCTCTGCAATACCGATACCGTGCGGTAGGGCGCAAATAGGCTCAAACAGCGCTTCGCGCTTTTTCTCAGAGAGTTTTTTGCTGTCATTCAGGCCAATAAGCCCCTGCGCCTCATAATCAGGGGGCAAATAAACCGCTGCAGCCACCACCGGCCCCGCCCATGGGCCGCGCCCGGCTTCATCAATCCCGACGACTTTTTTCTCAGGCCAGCCTCGCGCTGTTTCTGCCGCGATATCTATGGGCGCATCCTCTATTATTCAGCCGCTTGAGCTGTTGCCTCTGCCGCCTGCCAGCGTAAAATCGGCTGACGCGCCGCACGGGTTTCATCCAAACGACGACGTGGCGCAAGCTCAGGCGCATTCGTAAAGCGTTCCATTTCTCCCGCTTTGGCACAGCGTACCAAATCCTGCAAAGTTGCGATAAACAAATCCAGCGTGTCGCGACTTTCAGTTTCCGTCGGCTCAATCAGCATCGCGCCATGCACCACCAATGGGAAATACATCGTCATCGGGTGATAGCCTTCATCAATCATGGCCTTGGCGAAATCAAGCGTCTCCAAGCCTGTGCCCTTCAGGAAGCCGTCATCAAACAGCGCCTCATGCATACATGGCCCGGCAAATGGAGCCGTCATGACATCCTGCAAAGATGCCAGAATATAATTTGCATTTAACACCGCATCTTCGGCTACCTGGCGCAGACCATCAGAGCCATGGCTTTTCATATAGGACAAAGCACGGACAAACATGCCCATCTGCCCGTGAAACGCGACCATCCGCCCAAATGGTTGGTCGGCGCTTTGTGCCTCAAGCTCAATCAAGTCAAAGCCATGCTCACCTGCCACTACATAGGGCAGAGGCGCAAAGGCCGCTAGCCGATCGGAAAGAACCGTCGGCCCTGACCCCGGACCACCGCCGCCATGCGGGGTTGAGAATGTTTTATGCAAATTAATATGCATCGCATCAATGCCAAGATCTCCTGGTCTGACGCGCCCGACAATGGCGTTAAAATTCGCTCCATCACAATAAAAATAACCGCCAGCCTCGTGCAGAGCATCGGCAATCTCTATGATGTCGCGCTCAAACAATCCGCATGTATTCGGATTGGTCAGCATAATCGCGGCAACATCATCACCCAACTTGTCCTTAAAAGCGACCAGGTCAACACGACCATCATGATTGGCCGGGATTTCATCAACCTTAAAGCCCAGCAAAGCCGCCGTAGCCGGATTTGTACCATGCGCGGACTCCGGCACCAGAACGCGGCGGCGTGTTTCCAATTCACCACGTGCTTCAATCGCCGCACGTATTGCCATCATGCCGCATAATTCACCATGAGCACCTGCTTTTGGCGAAAGCGCAACCGCAGGCATATTCGTCAATGTTTTCAACCAATGCGCCAACTCATCCATTAATGCTAACGCACCTTGCACTGTCGAGACAGGCTGAAGCGGATGAATATCTGAAAAGCCGGGCAGACGTGCCATTTTTTCATTAAGGCGTGGATTGTGCTTCATGGTGCAAGACCCCAGTGGATACAGACCCGCATCAATCGAATAGTTTTTCTGGCTGAGCCGTACAAAGTGGCGTAATGCCTCAGGCTCTGACAGACCGGGCAGATCCGGCTGAGCAGGAGCCATGCAATCACCAAGTCTGTTGCTCACCTCTGGTACGGGCTCAAGGTCAACGCCCGACTTGTCGGCACTCCCAATTTCAAAAATAAGCTTTTCTTCGAGGATTAAAGCTTGATGCCCGGTAAAGGTTTGTTTTCTGTCCTGTTTAATAGGCGTTATCTCATTCATGCCGATACCCATTCAGCACATCGCGCAGTGCTGCCTCATAAATTGCTAAATCTTCTTCGGTATTCGCCTCGGTTGCTGCGACAAGAAGCACATCGTTCATACCAGTGTCCGGCATAAGGCGCGATACCGGCACGCCGCCCAGAACCGACTTTTCTGCCAATGCCTCAACAACCTGTCCGGCTGGGGCAGGCAGGCGAATTGCAAACTCATTGAAGAAAGCCGGCGTCAACACCTCTACACCATCAATAGTTTCTAGCTTTTCAGCCAGTTGTACGGCGCGGGCATGGTTCAATTGGGCAAGTTGCCGAAGACCCTGACCGCCAAGCAGTGTCATATGTGCAGTAAAAGCCAACGAACACAGACCTGAATTGGTGCAAATATTAGACGTTGCTTTATCACGCCGGATATGTTGCTCACGCGTTGAGAGCGTCAAAACGAAACCGCGTTTGCCATCTGCATCAACTGTTTCACCACATAAACGACCTGGCATCTGACGAAGATATTTTTCTTTGGCGGCAAACAATCCTACATAAGGCCCACCAAAATTAAGACCATTACCAAGGCTTTGCCCTTCACCAGTCACAATATCAGCACTCATATCACCCGGACGCTTCAATAAACCGAGTGAAATAATTTCGGGCACAACAACAATCAACAAACAGCCGCGTGACTGGACGTCGCGTGCAAGTGTCGAATAATCCATAATGTTGCCGAAGAAGTCAGGATACTGCACCACGACGCTAGATGTATCATCATCAATAAGAGCAATCAGATCTTCTACGCCGCTAACGGAGTCTTCAGGTGAGGCAACATCAAACCCACCCATATCGGAGAGATTATCTATCACCCCACGATAATGTGGATGCAAACGCGCAGAAATCACTGCACGTTTTTTGCGTGTAATCCGGTGCGCCATCAACACAGCCTCACCCGTGGCCGTTGACCCATCATACATTGATGCATTTGCAACCGGCATACCGGTCAATTCACAAACCTGTGTTTGAAACTCAAACAGATACTGCAAAGTACCTTGAGTGATTTCAGGCTGATAAGGCGTATAAGACGTCAAAAACTCTGACCGTTGGATGATATGATCCACACTGGCAGGCACATGGTGTTTATAAGCGCCTGCGCCACAAAAAAATGGCACGGTAGAGGCTGTTTTATTTTGCGCCGCCATAGCAAAGAGGTCGCGCTCAACCTGCATCTCGCTTTGATGCGGTGGCAGATTAATTGGGCCGTCGAGACGCGCAGTTTCAGGCACATCTATAAAAAGGTCATCAATGGCATCCACGCCAATACGCGATAACATCTCGCCACGATCCGTCGGGGTTAGAGGTAAATAACGCATTAACCAAGCTCCTTTACATAGTCGGCATAAGCTGCCTCATCCATCAAATCGTTCAACTCGTCGGGGTTGGACACTTTCATAGTGAAGAACCATCCACTTTCCGTCGGATCCTGATTCACCAATGCTGGGTCATCTTCTAATTTGGTATTCGGCTCAACAATTTCACCCGATACCGGCGCATAGACTTCACTCGCAGCCTTTACGCTCTCGACAACAGCAGCGTCATTGCCCTGTTGAAATTGGCGTCCTGCTTCAGGCAATTCGACGAAGACAACATCACCAAGCTGTTCTTGGGCATAATTCGTAATGCCGATGCGCGCGACATCCCCCTCAATATCAATCCATTCATGGTCTTTGGTAAATTTCTTGCTCATGGTTTTGTCCTCAAATATTTATGTTCCACAAAGGGCATGCTGGTGATGTGAGCCAGCATCGGTTTGCCGCGAATAATTAGCTGTACTTGTGTGCCGGGCGCCGCATGTTCGGCACTCACATATCCCATCGCTATCGGGGCTTGCAAACTAGGGGCAAACCCGCCACTCGTGATGCGCCCGATTGGGTTATTATTCATGTCATGAATCTCCGAGCCTTCCCGCGCAGGTGCTCGCCCATCAGGTTTAATCCCGACACGAAAGCGATCAGGTTTTTGCGATAATTGCTGAGATATTTTATGCGCGCCGGGAAAATTGAGTGACTCACGACGGCGACGTGGCACAGACCACATTAAATCAGCTTCAACAGGTGTCGTGCCGGTATCAATATCGTGACCGTAAAGGCAAAGGCCTGCTTCAAGCCTTAAACTATCCCGTGCGCCCAAACCAATCGGTGCAACCGCATCATTTGCGAGGAGAAGCGCAGCAAAATGTGAAGCCATTTCATTTGGAAGAGAAATCTCAAAACCGTCTTCGCCAGTATATCCGCAACGAGAAATGATAATCTTTTCACCTTCATAATCTGCATGACAGGCCTGCATGAAAGCCAAATCCGCTACGGCGGGTAAATGCTCTTTCAAAACGGCTTCTGCCAATGGGCCCTGCAATGCCAAGAGCGCTCGATTTTCAACAGACAGTCTGGCCTTACCGGCAAGTAATTGAGCGATATGGGCAAAGTCATCATTCTTACACGCGGCATTGACAACCAACCAGAGCGTGTTCCCGAAACGGGTCACCATCAAATCATCAAGAATGCCGCCATCTTGATTTGTAAGTTGTGTGTAACGAATACCGCCTTCTTTTAACGAAATAATACCACCGGGGACGAGTTCTTCAAAAACAGGGGCCACATCGCTATCGGGGTCTTCGGGAAATAACTGGGCTTGCCCCATATGGGAGACATCAAACAACCCGGCTTTCTCCCGCGTATGGAGGTGTTCGCCCATAACACCCAGACCATATTGAACCGGCATGTCATATCCGGCAAAAGGAACCATTTTAGCGCCCAGTTGAACATGCATATCAAAGAGCGGGGTTCTGGCAAGACTCTGCGAACCCGGAGATGCTGAAGCATCCGTGCCTTTATTGTTACCGTCTAAATCTATTGTAGAGTTGGTCATAAAACCGACAGGTTAACCTGCTCCCTAAACTCAAGAGTAAACACACCAATACCGAACCACTCATATGGAACGTGCTGCGCCCTCCTCTGTCTTGGGAACCTGAGAGAATTATGGCTCATGCATAATTGAATAATCGATCAATTAAATGCCATTTACCCCGTCGGTGAGATTAGCCAAATTCAAAACTAAGAATTAGAACCAACCTGCTTTCCAGAGTCCTTAATTGAAGCGGTCCTTTTGCCTGAGAGTTTCCGAGGGCGGTTGCTCCTTCGGCGCTGAATTTAATCAGTCTCTTCCGCAACAATATAAAAGGTAAATACAATATGGAATCGAGTCGACCAAGAGTCAATCAAGAGACATATTTATTCGGTTAAAAATCCGTTTAATATCCGAGACGCCGCTTCTTTTCTGAAATATTTGACGCCAGTTCTCCGGCAGATAATTCAAAGCCGACAATAACTTGCATGTCTGGTGAAACCGAGTCCAGTTGAATATCAAGTCCGTTTATCATTTTCTTGAACCCGATAAAATCACCTGATTTATCGGCCTTTAACGTCACAGAAATATTTTGAGTCATGCGCGACATGACCTCATCATCTGCTGTTATATAAGCAATAAAAATGGGTAGCGTCGCATTATATGTACCCGCAGAATTTGCATAGAAGCGACCGCTTAAAAATAATGCCATTTCTATACGAGAAGCATCTTTTACCTCACAAGCCAGATCAACCCAATTTAACTCTGCCGTCCAATTTTGTTCAGCACTTCTAACGAGACGCTCCCCATCTGCAAGAATAAACGGCTTAGGGCAGGCAACATAAGGAAGCGGCTCCTCTCCTGCACAGGCGGACAGTAGGGTTCCCATTAAAGTCACCAGCAGAAAAGTTTTTGTTATTTTAGACATAAACATCATGTTTCCTTTTATAATGTCGCCTGTAAGTTAGTTTCGGTTTATAAGTATTGTGGAATTAAATATCCAGTGATTTGCTCACCAAATGTTTCACAAGAGGTACGAGTCTAAACTAACCAAGCCAACTACATTGAGCAAGTCTCATGATTATCAGCATACGGATCAGTTAATGTCAGATATTACCAAACCCGGATTAAAACTCCTGCTTGCCACGCCGCGAGGGTTTTGCGCGGGGGTCGATCGTGCTGTGCTGATTGTTAAGCGTGCACTCGAAATTTACGGGCCGCCGGTTTATGTGCGCCATGAGATTGTTCATAACAAGCGCGTTGTTAATGACCTCGCCAATAAAGGCGCGGTGTTTATTGAGGAACTGAGCGATTTACCGGACAACCTTGATGAAAAAACACCTGTGATTTTTTCTGCCCATGGCGTCCCTAAAGCCGTCACTCATGAAGCTAACCGGCTGGAACTGAACTGGCTGGATGCAACCTGCCCACTCGTTTCCAAAGTTCATATTGAAGCACAGCAACATTTTTCAAACGGCTATGAAATTTTAATGATTGGTCATGCTGGTCACCCAGAAGTTATCGGCACTATGGGACAGTTGCCAGAGGGAAAGATTAAGCTGATTGAAAACATCGAGGATGCTGAGTCGGTAGAAGTTTCCGACGTGTCGAAAGTCGCCTATATTAGCCAAACGACCTTATCTGTAGATGACACATCCGCAATGATTTCAGTCCTGAAACGTCGTTTCCCCAATATAATAGCCCCCCACAAACAGGATATTTGTTATGCAACAACTAACCGTCAGGCAGCGGTAAAGGATATTGCCCCGCAATCAGATATGGTGCTGGTTATCGGCGCACAGAATTCGTCCAATTCAATGCGTCTTGTTGAGGTCAGTCTGACGTCGGGCTGTCCCGAAGCATATCTAATTACAGGGCATGAGGATATTCCGCTTAAAAAGCTTGAGGGCATTTCCACGCTGGGGTTAACCGCAGGCGCATCGGCACCTGAAAGTTTGATGGAAGAAGTCATCGAAGAATTATCCACCCACTTCTCACTTGCGATTGAAGAAGTTGTCCATACTACTGAGTCGGTAGAGTTTAAACTTCCAAAACAAATACGATAAAGGTGACGGAGACTTTTCCTTATGGCTGTATATACCGATCTCACTGATGAACAGCTAGCGGACTTATTGTCTGATTATGATATTGGCAACGTCTTATCACTCAAGGGTATTGCAGAGGGGGTTGAAAACTCCAATTTTCTTCTCACCACTGAGCGAGAGGGTCGGCCCGAAAAATTTATCCTCACGCTTTATGAAAAACGGGTAAATCCCACGGACTTACCCTTTTTCATTAACCTCATGATGCATCTTGCTGAGTCCGGCCTTCCCTGTCCAGTTCCAGTGAAACGTAAAGACGGATCAACGCTCTCCAATATTGCCGGACGTCCGGCAGCTATTATCAGCTTTCTTGAGGGTTTAAGCCTACGGCGACCTGAGGCCGTGCATTGTCATGCGCTCGGTGCCAGCATGGCTGAGATGCATCTCGCCGCACAGCAGTTTGGTATGACCCGCGCAAATAATCTCTCAATTGATGCATGGCCTGAACTCTACGAAACATCGCGCCATAATGCAGACACTCTCCATGCTGGACTGACCGAATTGATTGACGGTGAGCTGGTTCGGCTAAAAGAACATTGGCCAAATGCTGATGCCGCCCTGCCACGCGGCATAATTCATGCCGATTTATTTGCCGATAATGTGTTTTTCATTGGTGACAAACTATCGGGCATTATTGATTTTTATTTTGCTTGCTCGGATATGATGGCTTATGACCTTGCCATTGTGCTTAATGCCTGGTGCTTTGAGACTGACACAAGTTTTAATATTACGAAAGCACGCGCCTTGATGGATGGCTATAATTCTGTGCGGAAACTCACACCAGAGGAAATTGAAGCATTGCCAATTTTAGCCGCAGGTGCTGCCATGAGATTTCTCCTTACCCGCTTGCATGATTGGTTCGCACCGCAAGAAGGTGCTCTCGTCAAACCCAAAAACCCTCTGGACTACTTACACAGATTAAGGTTTCACAAGAAAACAAAATCTGCAGCAGAATATGGAGTAGAGCTATGATGATGGCATACACGGATGGGGCTTGCTCCGGCAATCCCGGCCCCGGTGGTTGGGGTGTGCTTCTGATTATTGACGGGCAAGAAACCGAATTATGCGGCGGCGAAGCAGAGACCACCAATAACCGTATGGAGCTTAAAGCCGCAATTGAAGCTTTACGCGCCCTGCCTAAAAATGGCGCAGTAAAGATCGTGACGGACTCCACCTATGTGAAAGACGGTATCACATCATGGATGGCAAACTGGAAGCGAAATGGCTGGAAGACTGCCGCTAAGAAGCCAGTAAAGAATGAAGATTTATGGCGTGAGCTTGATGCTGAAAATGCAGCACACCAAGTCGAATGGGCATGGGTAAAGGGTCATAGCGGCCACCCAGAAAACGAACGCGCTGATGAATTAGCACGGCGTGGAATGGCCGCTTATCAGTAAATGGCTTAATGAGTTAGAGTTGGCTCATAAGGTTTTCAGCACCTGAGTCTACAGCTTCACCGGGATTGGACTCAATATTGAGCGAATCCACGACACCATCGCGCACAATCATAGAGTAGCGTAAAGACCGCGTGCCAAGACCAAAACCAGAGCCGTCCATTTCAAGGCCAATAGCTTTGGTAAATTCACCATTACCGTCACCGACCATCATGATGTTTCCACCCGCACCCTGATCTTTTCCCCAAGCGTCCATAACGAAAGCATCATTAACGGAAACACAGACAATCGTATCAACACCTTTTTCACGGATGCTTGCAGCATGCTGCACATAACCGGGCATATGCTGGTTCGAACATGTCGGGGTAAACGCCCCGGGCACGGCAAACAAAGCGACGGTTTTGCCGCCAAAAAGCTCTTCTGTAGAAATCGGTGCGGGGCCAGCATCAGACATGTGCATGAAGGTTACCGAAGGGAGTTTTTCTCCGACTTGAATGGTCATATTTCAATCCTCTCATTGTGAAACTCAATCATATATTATTGCTCATAGATTACCAAGTGGTTGGAATTATTCATTTACAGGTTTTTTAGACTGAACCTGATATGTTTGAAAAACTGCACCTGAAATATCCTCCACGACAAATTCCAGCACTCGCTCTGAAAAATTTCCGTCTGCCGGCACTGCAGATACCTTAAAAATCCAAAGCTTGGGCGATGTAGAAATAATTTCAGGGACATCAAAAAAATCTCCGTCACGTCCCGCAATAAAAACATCTGGTTTCGTCAGATTTTCTCCGGCAATAGCCACTTGGAGGCTATTTCCTGAAAAACTGACTTCTTTAACGAATAATTTATCATTAGCTGGCTGTGGCAAGGCAGATAGGGCTTTGTTCAACCATATTTGTGCAGGAGACTTTCTGATGTCTTTGAGGGTAATACGTTCTGAAAATTTGAAGCTTGCCGGAATACAAATATCTTTGCATAGACCTAAGGTAAGCTTCAGGCTGAGCGGAAATGCTGTCTTTCCTCCATTCTCAAACGTGTCGTTAAATGTAAAGGGAATGAAAATAACCGTTTCACCATCATAGCCATAGGTGGGGCCACCTGGCTCATTAAAGCGTTTCGGGGGCAAAAAAAGCGGTTCCCCTGCAGGTATGTAAGGAGATGAGCCCCATTCAAATCTAGGCGCGATACCTGCTGCCCCCGGGAAATACCAATAGCTGTGCCACCCCGCCGACATCATTAGACGTAACGCAATAACGGGTCGTCCCTCATAAACGCCGGTCACGAATTTGGCCTTGGCAACATGCAACGGCTCGCCATAGAGGGACGTTGGCACTTTCCAATCTTCATAAAAAGAAAGAGATTTTGTGGATAAGCTAAGGCTTTCCTTTTCTGACGCATTTGAAGTAAAAGCGAATCCTATGCCTAAAAGCATTATAAGAAGCGCCAAAACCAGAAAGGATTTCTTATCTAACATTGATTTGTTTGCATCCGGTCTGTTTAGATGTTTCACTGTGAGAATGATGTTAGGTTATATAAACCGTTATGTCTTTAATGAATGAAAATTTAAGTGGGCAAATGCTTCTGGCCATGCCCGGTATTGGCGATCCGAGATTTGATCGTAGCGTTGTCTATATTTTTGAACATGGTCCTGAAGGGGCTATGGGGTTTGTTGTTAATCAACCCGCAGAAGATGTAACCCTGAACGATATACTTGAAAGTCTTGACCTCCCAATCAGTGATAATGGCGACAGAATGAAAGCCTATCTGGGCGGGCCGGTTGAAACTGGACGCGGATTTGTTCTGCATACAAGCGATTATACAGCATCCACCACCAGCCTCGGGAATAATCACCGCATTGCGCTTACAGCAACATTGGAGATTATGGAAGTCCTCGGCAAGCATGGCGCCCCAGATAGATCGCTCTTATTTCTCGGCTATGCTGGATGGGATGCAGGACAACTGGATGCAGAACTTCATGAAAACGCATGGCTGGCATGCGAAGCAGATTTAGATTTGATTTTTTCGATTGATCCCGAGAAAAAATATCCTGCAGCCATGGCACGCATAGGGATTGACCTTGGCAAGCTCAGCGCTGATCAAGGGCAAGCTTAAACCGGGAGCAGGCCATCAATTTTCAGGTAATTTTAATGATATTACCACTGCCAGACATAACAATATGGATGGAATGACCAGAAACATCTCCAGCCAATCAACAGTCATTGCACCCAAAAAATCCGGATAAAAAAATTGTGTAACCCAACCCAAAATAACAACCAGCAATATCGTGTCCACATTTAATATGACACGCCGCCAATATCGTTTCGAAACCGCCGACATATCCATCAAAGAAAAATGCGCAATAATCAACGCTACTGACATGAGAACCATGGCGAGACGCAAATCATTCATATCCAAATAATTCATAAAAATCTGCCAACGCACCAACATGATAACAACAAATGAGAGAGCAAAAAGAGAGGGAATAATCAGCCGCCTTCTATTTCGTAAATGAGCGACGACCAAAGCTAGCATGGCGACAAAAATCAACGCCACCAGAACAAATTGGTGAAAGTAGAACCGATTCTTTTCAATCTCGGATTTGTAGTCTGGATTCCATAACCAAAATTTCGTTTTGCCGGGAATATCACCATGAAGAATATATCTTCGCGTAGCACCGGGGGGGACTTCCCAGTCTATTTCATTGGACATGGCATCCTCAGGAGCAATCTCAGTATCGTCGGAGCCGATGAGTCTTAAATTAAACGGTATGTCCAACTTCGGATATGTCGCAATATGAAAAATATCGGGGTGGGAAAGTTCTAGCGTCAGATACATGGTCTCATCACCCGTATTCTGAATTGCAAAATCATATATATCCTGTCGAACCCGCTTAATATGTTGGGTGAAATCAATGTAACGCATATTGCTGGAGACAAGCACAACGTCAACCGCCAAGGCTTTAGACGGAAACAAAGCCTGTGCCGGTAGCAATGCAAGGAAACACAAAAATACCGGAAGAGCATGTCGTAACATCCGGATAAAAAATACAGCCACACTATCCGATAGTCTTTTCATTGTATTAGCTTATCATGGAATACCGGCAAAGTTAAAAGCCGTTAGTCTTCCAACCGCATCAAAAGCTGTTTTTTTGGCGAACAAAATCTTGAACTCTAGCAAGTTCATTTGGATAAGTTTCGTATGCTTCGTCTTGCTTCATCATGACTTGCACCCGTTCTGGGGTAGCGATAATTTCCTCAGCAGAACGATGGCAGGCTTTTTCGACTGAAGCCGGAAATTTTGCGGGATGCGCAGTCGCCAAGGTAACAATGGGTGTGGAAGTTGGTACATCACTTCGCAATGCAGCGCCGTAACCGACCGCGGTGTGCGGGTCAAGCAACATTCCGTCCGCCTCAAACATATCCTTGATGATTTTGGCAGTCTCACCTTCATCAACACGCTCAGCAGCAAAGCTCCCACGCATAACTTCGAGTACATTTGGAGAGAGGGAGAATTTACGTTTCTCTGCCAATTCACCCATGAGGCGGCAAACCTCATCAGCATTCCGACCCGTGGCCTCAAACAACAAGCGTTCAAAATTACTCGACACCTGAATATCCATGCTCGGACTCGAAGAAGCAACAACATCCCCGATTTCATAAATGCCTGTCTTCAAAACGCGCGCAAGGATGTCATTTATATTTGTCGCAATCATGAGTTGCGCGATTGGAAGGCCCATCTGCTTAGCAACATATCCAGCAAAAATATCACCGAAATTACCTGTCGGAACAGAAAAGGCAATTTCTTTGTCAGGCACTCCCAGTTGGGCTGACGCAGTGAAATAATAAACGGTTTGCGCCATGACGCGCGCCCAATTAATTGAATTCACACCAGCAAGACCGGTTTCATGACGGAAATCCGCATCGTTAAACATATCTTTGACAAGCGCCTGACAATCATCAAACGTACCATCAATTGCTAGAGCGTGAACATTCTCATCCGTTGGGGTTGTCATTTGTTTTCTTTGAACATCCGACACGCGCCCTTCGGGAAAGAAAATGAAAATATCTATATTTTCTCGTCCGCGAAACGCCTCAATCGCAGCGCCGCCCGTATCACCTGAAGTCGCACCGATAATTGTTGCGCGTCGCCCACGGCGTGCCAGAGCTTCATCCATCAAACGAGCAAGAAGTTGCATAGCAACATCTTTAAAGGCCAATGTCGGCCCATGGAAAAGTTCCAGCAAATAATGCTGACCACCCAAAGGGATAACGGGCGCAACTTCAGGAACTTCAAATGCCTGATAAGCGGCCTCCAAAATTTCTCTGAAACGGTCATTATTGGGTGTGCCGCCAATGAAGGGGTTTAAGACCTCATAGGCAACCTCAGCATAGGGTTTATATTTGAAACTCGTGAGTGTCTCACGGGATAGACGTGGCCAGCTTTCTGGCACATAAAGACCACCATCCGCAGCCAGACCCGCCAGAAGCGTATCTTCAAAATCAAGAACCGGTGCGGTGCCGCGTGTGCTGATATATTTCACTACTCTGTCTCGTTTTCAGGTTTCGCACGATTGGTTTGCTTTATGAGCCACTGCACATAAACAATTACAAGCGCCAAGGCAAGACCGTACCATGTAACAACATATTCTAAATGACGATTCGGTAAATTGACCCGCGTTTGTCCGCCAATAGGAGATTGTACAGGAAAAATATTTTCCGGGGTTTCTAGGCTATCAACAAAAAAGGGGGCAATCGACCAGCTATTCTCCTCATAGCCAGCATTTTGAGCCATGGCAGCGACATCTTTCACAAACCAAAGTTTCTTACCCGGTTCATTAGGGGGATCAAAAATATTGCGCTCACCAGGCCAGACCATCAACCCTTCCAAACGAACCTCACCTGAAATCTGACCGGCTTGCCGGGAAGCAGGGGCTTTCTGGGATGCTGGAACATAGCCGCGATTGACCATGACAATCCGGTCATCCCCTATCACAAAAGGTGTAATGACCTGATAGCCAGGACCGAATTTTTCGTGATGCGCAAACCAGAACTGCTCGGCCTGATGATCAAAAGCACCCTTAACAAAAACACGTTGATACACATAGTCATCGGATGAAAGGCCTTGCCATTCGCGTGACGTTGGAATGCTCTGAACTGGAGTGGCAAGACGCGCTTCAATCACCTCAATAAGGTTTTTTTTCCATGTCAGACGTTCCATCTGCCAATTGCCAAGACTTACAAGAAATGCAAAGACTGGCAGACAGACCAGCGTCGGTATCAAATATAGCCTTAACTGCGTCATCACTTAATCCGCAAAAAAAGAGGGCATTACTCACCCTCATTGTGCTTTTTTTCATTACCCTTGTGAAGTCTGCCTTCATGCGCATTATGCCGATATTGGGAATAAATAAGCCACGCCTTAGCCGGGCGAAGCATCAACATCGGCACTGCGAAGCCAAGCGGAAGGAAGATCGCAAAATGAATAATGTATGCCGGTTGCCAACGTAATTCGACATAAAGCGCTACACCCGTTACCAATAACCCTGCCAGCATGATCACAAAGACAGCAGGGCCGTCACCTGTATCTATCTGGCTATAGTCAAAGTGACAGGCCGCGCAAGTTTTGGGCAGAGACAAAAAACCTTCAAACAAAGGTGTTTGCCCACATGCAGGGCATCTTGATGAGAAAATGCCCATATTTTTCCTTAATGGGCTGCCGGCGTTCCCGCACCAATGATGTAAATCACCACAAACAGGAATAGCCAGACAACATCAACAAAATGCCAATACCAGGCTGCAGCCTCAAACCCAAAATGCTGCTTAGGCGTAAACCCGCCATTAATGGCCCGCAAAAGACAAACCAGAAGAAAGATAGTACCTACAATCACATGGAAACCATGAAACCCGGTTGCCATAAAGAAAGTCGCACCATAAATATGACCGGAAAAGCCGAAAGCTGCGTGCTGGTATTCATAGACTTGGAAAACCGTGAATAAAGCGCCAAGCCCAACAGTGAGGATGAGACCCCATTTAAGCTCTTCACGATTATCCTCAAGCAGTGCATGGTGCGCCCATGTAACTGTTGTACCGGAAGTCAGCAATATCAGTGTATTAATCAACGGCAAATGCCAAGGGTCGAATGTTTCAATACCGTCTGGTGGCCAATGTCCACCTGTCAGTTCTGTTCTGGAAAACTGAATGGCTTCGCCCGGATAAAGGCTCGCATCAAAATAAGCCCAGAACCAGGCAACAAAAAACATAACCTCTGAGGCAATAAACAAAATCATGCCATAGCGGTGGTGAAGTTGAACAACTGGTGTGTGATCACCACTATTGGCTTCAATAATTACATCGCGCCACCATGAAACCATAGTGTAGAGCACACCCATAAGGCCAATGAGCATCACCCATGGGCCACTATCATGAAAGTATAAGACAGCCCCTACAGCCAATATAAAAGCACTTAACGAGCCAACAAACGGCCATGGACTCGGATTGACAAGATGATAATCGTGTTTTTTAGCGTGTGCATCTGCCATATTTTTCCCCTGTATTCATCGTGTAGGCATTTTTGTGAATGCTTACTAACCCTGTGGTATCTGTTTTGTGTTTAACGCCGCCTGATTGGATACCTTTTCAGACGCCGGTTTAGGTTTTAAAAAGAAAGTATAAGACAAGGTGATGGTTTTAATATCATTCATCTCGTCGTCCTCGGCAATTTCCGGATCGATAAAGAATGTCACTGGCATATCTACTGTCTCGCCAGGTGCTAATGTCTGTTCTACGAAGCAGAAACAATCAATTTTAGAAAAATAATATCCTGCTTTTTGAGGCGTGACATTAAAAGTCGCCGTACCGGTTAATTCTTCATCAGTCGGATTATGCGCTTTATAGAAAGCCAGACCCGTCTCGCCGACCTTCAGACTGACAGCGTTCTCAGGGGCTGTAAACTCCCAAGGCATTTGTCGGTTGCGTGAGGCATCAAAGCGAACCGTCACTTGTCTTTCAATAATTGTGTCAGATGCAGTTTCAGCACGGTTGGTGGTTCCGGCATATCCCGTCACACGACAAAACAGATCGTAAAGCGGGACAGCGGCATAAGCCATGCCACCCATAAAAACTACACCGGCAAGGCAGAACCCGACGGTTCTGTTTAAATGAGACGATGTTTTACGGATAGACTGTTTTGACATGAGTAACCTTCGATAATGTCCTTATAACGGTCGTTGCACGATATTTGAGCCGAGCTTGACAACTGTGACGAGGAAAAATAGCACGACGAAACCGGCAAGAACCCAGCCCATAACAGCAGCTCTTTTGCGCCGACGAGTGAGCAACTCATCATTCCATTCAGGTGTTCCTTCGAATTCTTCTCTCATCATAAACGCCTTTTTAAATACCAATCAGCTTATCAGCGGGAAACCCAGCAAACAGCAGGAATAAGTAAAAAATG